>CAYZKM010000482.1:0-4194 GCA_964478525.1 uncultured Bifidobacterium sp. | reverse complement strand
GAAGGCCGAGACGATGCCGTCCATGCCGATTTCCTTCGCCAGCGCGATCTTCTGCGCATAGGCGTCATAGCCCTTTACGCTGGCGAAATGCTCGCCCAGCAATTCGTAGTGATAGAAGTTGCTCTCGACGAACTTGCCCATGTAACGGCGGGCGGCGTCCTCGGCACCATCCATGGTGGGCGTGCAGACGGCGAAATCGGCCAGCAGCGGGGCGCCGGCCTCGCAGCCGTGCATCTGGCGCACCAGCTCGCGATGGCGGTTGATCGCGGGCATGCGCATCGGCCAGGGGCGATCTGCGAACATCACCATCCGCGCGTTCAGCTTGGCGGCCGAAACGACGGAATCGTCGGACGAGGCGACGGCATAGGTGCGATTCCTGAAGGACCGTGTCGGGCGCGGGCGGATTTCGATGCGCGGCTGGCGGTAGTGCTTGCCGTTGCCTTCCATGAACCCGGTTTCCAGCGTGTCGACGATCATCCGCGCGGCCTCGTCGAAGCGTTCGCGGGATTCGTCCATGGTGCCGCGGAAGGCGGCGAATTCCCGGCGCGCCAGGCCACGGCCGATACCCAGGCGGAAGCGGCCCTTGGCCAGGTAGTCCAGCACCGAGGCCTGTTCGGCGACGCGCAGCGGATCATGCCAGGGCAGGATGACCGCCGCGGTGCCGACATCGATATTCGGGCAGACCGCGGCGAGATAGGACATCAGCTGAAGGTTGTCGGGACAGAACGAGTAGTCGTTGAAATGATGCTCGACCGCCCACAGCGCGTTGAAGCCGAGATCGGCGGCGAGGCGGGCGAGCTTCAGCTCCTCGTCCCAGACCTGCTGGTCCGATACGTTGTCCCAGCCATAGCTGGCGAAAACCATCTGCAAACCGACATCCATGCCCGTGCTCCTGCCATCCGGCTGATCGATGGGGCGATCAGATCATGGCTGGCGGGGGACGGCAAATTCCGGGGATGTGAATTGCGATCTTCCGGCGAAACGATATAGTCGGCGGACAAGAAGCGATCTGGACAGCGGCGTGTCGGCTGCGTGGCCGTGACAACAGGGGGAGTGATCACGATGGCGAAGGGCAATCTGGTCGTCGTCGGCGACATCACCGCGGACTGGTTCACCTGGGACAAGAAGGAACCGCAAGCCGTCGTCGATGTCTCCTCGGCACGCGACAACTGGAACCAGCATCGCACGACCCGCCGCTCGGTCCTGCCGGGCGGCGCCATGCTGCTGGCCAGGATGCTGCGCGTCGCGGCGCCCGGCTATCAGGTGGTCACGCCCGATGTCGGGAAGCCGGCGACCCTTGGCGCGGACAAGGCGATCCAGTCCTATTGCGATCTTGAAAAACGAGACGGCGCCTGGCGTCCCCAGCATAGGTCGCGTGCCTATGAGTTTGCAGGTGAACGCGTCACCACCACCGGAACAACGGTATCCGTCGGCGGCCAGACGGATGTGCTGCTGATCGACGACGCCGGCAATGGCTTCCGCCGAGAGTATCCCGGCTTGCAGACACTCTTCAAAGGTCTGAAGCCTCGGTGGACCGTCATCAAGCTGTCGCGTCCCTTGACACTGGAACCCAATACGCTGTGGGACCTGGTGCGGCCCCGTCAGCGCCGTGTCGACGGGAAACGACTGATCGAGACCCGCGCCGGCATCAAGCCCGACAGCCTTGTCGTCATCGTCAACGCGGATGACCTGCGGGCCCATGGCGTGCAGATAACGCCACGCCTGTCCTGGGAACGGACCGCGCAGGACCTGGTGCGCCATCTGGTCGGGACCGGCGATCTTGCGTCACTCGCCGTCTGCCCGAACCTGATCATCCGGTTCGGCCGTGAAGCGGTTCTGCACTATCGGTACGATCATGGCGACCCGACGCTGTATTTCGAACCGAGCCAGGCGGAGGGCGACCGGGATATCGGGCGCCATATGATCGGATTGACCACGATCTTCACCGCGGTCATTGCCGCCAAGGCCGCGGCGCAGCCCGACGTCGCGGCGCCGTGGCTGAACGACGCCATTCCGTGTGCCATGCAAGCGGCCATTCAGCTGGGTGATCTCGCCTACGAGGAAGCGGGCGGCTCGATCCAGTACCGCCTGGCCGACAGCCTGCGGCCATCCGCCAACCCGCCGGCGATCCTTGCTTGCACGGTCCCCGCCCATCACAGCGCGATCGAACCCGGGTTTTCGTGGCGGATCCTGGAAACGCAGGGCGATGCCATGGCCCTGGCCCACCGTGTCGTTCGTTCTGGCGTCGAAAAGGGCCTCGCCGCGCCGATCCTCAGGATCGGCCGCATCCTGACCGTCGACCGGCGGGAGATCGAGAATATCCGGTCCATCGACAATCTTCTGCGCGAATACATGGGCTCTCCGGAACAGAAGAAGCCGCTGTCCATTGCCGTATTCGGCCCGCCCGGCGCCGGCAAGTCGTTTCTTGTGAAAGAAATCGCCGACAGCATCCTGAACGCCGGCCGCAAGCCCGGTGACCGCCAGGCGCCGATGGAGTTCAACCTGTCGCAATTCACCGGGCTCGACCATCTGACCGAGGCATTCCATCAGGTCCAGGACCGGATGCTGAAGAACGAAATGCCGCTCGTCTTCTTCGACGAATTCGACGCCCCATTGAACACCCAGCCGCTCGGCTGGTTGAAATACTTCCTCGCGCCCATGCAGGACGGCGAATACCGCGACGACGCCATCGTGCACCCGCTGGGCCGAGCGATCTTCGTGTTTGCGGGCGGGACGGGGCGGTCGTTCAGGGATTTCAGCGCGCCATTGGACCTGCCGCAGACCGAGGATCGGCATCGCACCTTCGTGCAGGTCAAAGGCCCGGATTTTCTGAGCAGGCTGCGGGGACATATCGACATTCTCGGTCCATCGGAACTGGACAGGGACGATATCGCCTGGCCGGTCCGGCGCGCGGTCCTGCTGCGCTCGCAGATCGAGCGTCGGGCAGGTCAGCTGATGAACAGCAAGACCGGGGAACTGGCAATCGAGGATGGCGTTCTGCGCGCGTTCCTGGCGATCCCGAACTATGTGCATGGCGCCCGGTCGATGGAAGCCATCGTCGGCATGAGCACGCTTTCGGGTCAGCATCGTTTCACGGCATCCCATCTGCCGCCACGCGCGCAGCTGGGCCTGCATGTCGACGCGAACGAATTCCTGAGCCTGGTTGACAGGGAACGGCTGCCCGACGGGCTGGAGGAGAAGCTTGCCGAAAGCATTCATGCCGAGTACCAGCGGAAGAAGCATCAACTGTTTCCGCGGAAACGAGGCGCCCCTTCTGATCCCGCACTGAATAACTGGTACGCGCTGGCCGATGAGTACCGCCAGTCGAACCTGCACCAGGCATCCGACATACCGCGCAAGCTGCGCGAAATCGGCATGTATATCGCCCCCGAAGACCCCATGAACGGGCGGCAACCCGTTCTTTCATTCGATGTCAAAGATGTCGAAACGCTCGCCAGGATCGAACACGACCGTTTCGTGGCGGAACGCATGCAGGCCGGATGGCGACAGGGCAATCGCAGCCTGGGTGGCAGGACGACGCCGTTCCTGGTCCCATGGGACGACCTGCCGCACGAAAACAAGGAACTCGATCGCAACGCCATCCGCGTGTTGCCGGTGATCCTCGCCCCGCTCGGCTATGCCATCTACAGGCTGGACCCGCTCTGACCATCCGCCCCGGGATGACGCCGCGCATCCCCCGGCCTAGACTGCGCCTTCCCGGACCGGCCCCTACCGGTCCCCTCGGAAGGAAACGAACATGGCGCTGCAACGCATGGTGCTCGAAATCGGCATGGGAACCGATATTCGCGGCACCGACTACACCAAGGCCGCCGTCCGCGCCCTGCGCGACGCGCTGTGGCACAACTCCCTGACCATCGGGGCGACCGTCAACCAGCATGTCGACGCCATGCAGGTCGAAATCCTGATCGGCGTGCCGAAGCCCGACCAGGTCGATCACAAGGCCCTGCTGGAAATCCTGCCGCACGGCACCGGCACCGTGACCTGCGTCGAGGGCGGGCTGGAAATCCCCAACGACGCCGGCACCAACACCACGGTCATCGCCAATTGCTGCGCCATCGTGCGGCTGGATATCTAAGGAGTTCCGGACCATGGCTCTGAAGCGCATCATCCTGGAAATGGGCACCGGCAACGACCTGCACGGTGGCGACTATACCAAGGCCGCCCTGCGCGCGG
>CAYZKM010000481.1:0-4199 GCA_964478525.1 uncultured Bifidobacterium sp. | reverse complement strand
TCGTCACTCTTGCAGCAACCATCTTGTGGTTACGGTAGGTGTCCACAGAGCCTAGGGCTTCCATGTCCTCGCGCAGCATCTTGGCGGCACGTTCAGACAGGTTGGTCAGGAACAGCTCCTTGATTCGGTCCGAGGCACCCTTCAGTGCGACCGGCAGCTTGTCCTTCTCGATAGACCGCAGCAGCGCCTGGATCGCCTGGCTGGACAGGCGCTGGAGGTCGTCGAAGGTGAACATCAGTGACTTGATGCGTTCCGCCGCCTCGCGATTGCGCTCTTCCAGCCCGGCCAGGAATCTGGTCTCGGCCTGGCGATCCAGGTTGTTGAATATCTCAGCCATCAGTTCGTGCGCGTCGCGGCGGGTGCTGCGGGCCAAGTTCGACATGAACTCCGACCGCAAGGTACGCTCGACCCCTTCCAGCACGTCCTTCTGTACCGTCTCCATCCGCAGCATCCGCATCACGACTTCCATCGCGAACGGGTCGGGCAGCAGGGCCAACACACGGGCAGCGTGGTCGGGACGCACCTTGGACAACACCACGGCGACGGTCTGCGGGTATTCATTCTTCAAGTAGTTCGCCAGCACGTCTTCGCTGACATTGCCTAGCTTGTCCCACATGGTCCGCCCTGCTGGGCCGCGGATCTCCTCCATGATCTGCGCCACACGGTCACGCGGTAGGGCCTTCATCAGCAGGTGCTCGGTATTCTCATAGCTTCCGACTAGGTTCCCTGACGATCCCATGGTGTCCATGAAGTCGGCGCACAGGCGTTCCACGACCTCGGCGCGGATCGCGCCAAGTTGCGACATGGCAGCCGAAATCTCGCGAATCTCGTCTTCGTGCATCATCGAGAACAGGCGTGCGCAATGCTCCTCCCCCAGGGCCAGCATTAGGACCGCAGCCTTCTGCGAGCCCTTCATCGCACGGAATTCGTCAGATTTCAGAGCATCAGCCATTTTCCTGGGCCATCCATCCACGCATGATGGTCAAGGTCTCGTTAGGATGTTTTTCGACTAGATCGCTCAGTTTCCGTAACGACGACGCCCGCATCTGGCCTTCGATCTGCGCGACATTCACCAAGCTGTCGTCTTCCAGCAGCCCCGCCACGCCGCCAGCCAGGGCGGGATGGCCCGCGCCCGGGATGACGCCGCCGATTGCCGCGGCAAGGGCTTCTGGGCTTCCGCCCTCGGTTTCCGTCAGCACGTCGATGCCGCCAGAGCCTGGTTGTATCGCGATCAGACGGAACACCATTGGGCGCAGCACCAGTAACAGCGCGAGCAAGCCGATGATTCCGAACAAACCCGTCTGGATCAGGCGGATCATGTCCGCCTTGTCCAGCCTGACGCCCAGCAACCCGGTGGCTTCGGCAGCCGGTACGTCCTCATTTACAAAACGCATGCTGGCGACTTCGACTACGTCACCGCGCTTCTCGTCATAACCAATCGCGCTTTTCACCAGGGCGGTGATGCGGGTCATTTCATCTGCAGACCGGGGCTGCCAGGCGGGCTGACCGTCGGCGCTGGGAGCGGCGATGCCGTCAACCATGACGGCGATGCTAACCCGGTCGATCTGTGGCTGCTCCCGGATCAGCGTGCGGACGGTCTTGCTGATCTCGTAGTTTGTTGTCTCTTCCTGCCGCGATTCTTGCGACCCGTTGCCCTGGGACCCCGCATCGGCGTTCGGCAGGTTGTTCTGGACGGAGACCGTTCCGTTGGCCTCGGTCGACTTGCTGGTCTGGTTGACGTTCTGCGTGCTACGTGTGACCTGTCCTTCAGGATCGAACCGCTCCTGTGTCTCGTTCACGCGGTCGAAGTTTATGCGCACCGTCGCTTCCGCACGTACCCGGCCGGGACCGACGCTGCGTTCCAGCATCTCTTCGACCGCGCGCGATAGGCGCAGTTCCGTGGTGCGCCGCATCTCCTCGGCCGACAGCGACGCAGTCGACTGGTTCATCGGCTGCCCTGCGCGGGCCAATAGATCGCCGCGGGCATCCACTACCGCGACGTTCTGCGGGCGTAGGCCAGGCACAGCGGCAGCCACCAGGTTCAGGATCGCCTGCACGCCTTCCTGGTCCAGCCGTTGAAGGCCGGACATAGTCAGCAGCACACTGGCCTGCGCGTCCTGTCGGTCCCGCGCGAAGGGTTCCCGCCGCGGCAGCACCAAGTGCACGCGTGCCTGACGTACACCGCGGATCGCTTTAATGGTGCGCGCGATCTCGCCTTCCAGCGCGCGAGTTTCGTTGATCTTTTGCTGGAACTCAGTAAACGCCAGGCCGTCGCCGCGGTCGAACAGTTCATATCCGATGGAACCACCTGATGGCAGACCTTCCCGTGCCAGCATCAAACGCATGTCGGGTATCTGATCGGCCGGCACCAGGATCTGCGATCCGCCGGCTGTCAGGCGATAGCGGATATGCCGACGCGTCAACTGCTCCACTACCTGCGCCGATTCACGCAGATCGAGTTCGCCGTACAGCAGCGCCATTTGGTCGTTGGTGCCGTTGCGCGCGACCAGTATCGCCAGCATCGCAAGTACACCGGTACCGACCACGCCCATCGCCGCTAGACGTGCCAGTCCCAGTGCCTTCAGCCCATCCAGCAGGGCCTTCATGGCAGGGTGGTCCAGCATCCGTATTGCGAACGTCGCCGCATCTGCGCGTTATGTCCCTGGGTCGATCTGTCGGTCTCGTCCGCTCACACTGACGCACGAGGGTTACTGGTCCGTTAACTGCCCGGCAGATTCTGCCCGTCTGATCCCCCCTGAAGAATCGCATCAGGAAATCCTGCATATCAACGCCGCTTGCCGGTCTGGATTCTTGTTTGGCCCTCTTCTGGAAGGATCCGATCCTGTCGATCTGGGAGAGTCTCGCTGTTGAAGCTGGACCTTCCCTGGTTTGGTGGAGCGCTTCAGGCTTTGACCGCAGGTTCGACGCGTGCCGAGAACCGGTTCCGCCTATCCGTGATTGCGATGCGCGGCGTTCACGTATCAATCCGGTGTTGATGCGCCCTCCATCGGGCACGCTGGCGTGCCACCTCCGGACGGTTGCCTCTTTCGTGGTGATCGTCGATGCGCAGGATGATACCGCCCACCGTTTCTATGATCCGGAGAGTTTTCTGGCATTGCCGGAGCAGGCGATGAAGTTGCTCTGTCCGATAGCCGATATTCGGCAAGTGTTCGATGAGTCCTAAGCCCGCGGACTTGGCTATGTTCCTTCAGACCCGCTCAAAAGATCGAGTTCGGCCGGTATCTCGAACCCACGATACAGTTCACTCAGCGGGCGATCCGCGCATTCGATTCAATCCGCCGAGGCAGAGGGCCGCGGAGCAAATGCCCTTGTCATGGGCGACTTGGCGCTACCGCCACTGCTACGCTGGTTCCTTGACGGCATCAAGCACGACGTCCTCGTCGTTCATCACGATCAAGCATGTGCCAGTCAATGAGGAACTGGCCGGCGTCGCGATCAATATCGTGCCGTGCCGTGGCGCGTCACTGTCCCCGGCCGGCCCATACCAGCCGAGCCGGCTGATCCCCGTCAGTTCGCACGGCCGCGCTACCGGCCAGCGGCTTTCGCCAAATGTCCCGTCAACCGATCCTGGCATCCGGCGTCTCAAGAGCCGCCCGGCCCTGGTGTGTCCGTCTGTCCAGGACCATCTCTGCATGCCAGGTCGGGACAGCGGATCAACGGGGGGTCTGGCTGCCCAGCCGGATGAAACATCAGCTCAGGTCCCTGGGCGCGCGTTCACAGGCGTTTGACATCGTGCAGGCCGGTGCATATGGTCCGCGCCTCTATCGCAGGTGCGAACAGGCGGGCATTTGCTGCGGCGATCCAGCCCGACTGAGCGTGCCCCTCGTACACCTCGATGTCCAGGAAGCGGCGCGGTTTCCCATGAAAATTCTGGTTCCCGTCAAGCGGGTGGTTGACTACAACGTCAAGGTTCGTGTGAAGGCGGACGGCACGGGCGTTGAAACGTCCGGCGTCAAGATGTCCATGAACCCGTTCGACGAGATCGCGGTTGAGGAAGCTGTTCGCCTCAAGGAAAAAGGCGTCGCGACCGAGGTCGTGGCAATTTCACTGGGCGTTCCCCAGTGTCAGGAAACGATCCGCACTGCGCTCGCGATGGGTGCCGACCGCGGCATACTGGTCGAGACCGACGCCGATTTGCAGCCCCTGGCGGTTGCCAAGATGCTGAAGGTGATCGCGGA
>CAYZKM010000480.1:0-4203 GCA_964478525.1 uncultured Bifidobacterium sp. | reverse complement strand
GCAGGGCGGGGGCGGCCGCCATGTCCAGGATCGGTCCGGCCGCGTCGCGCAGCATGCCGCCATCGCCCCAGACGTCGGCGGGCTGGAACCCCGACACGGTCAGGCGCCGGGCGCGGGATCCCGACATCGCCAGGGCGCGGTCGGGCCATGCGTCGTCGATCCCCACCACCGCCAGGTCGGCGGCCTGCTGGCGCGCGAAGATCGCCGACTTGGCGCGCGCGTACCCGTCCATGTCCCCATGGCGGTCCAGATGGTCCGGGGTCAGATTGAGCATGACCGCGGCATCGAAGCGCAGGGTCGCGAGTCGTTCCAACATGTAGGACGACATCTCCAGCACGTAGACGCCGTTGTCCGCCAGCAGTGGCAGGGAAAGCGCGGCCGTGCCCAGGTTGGCGCCCGCGGCCGTCGGCAGGCCGGCGCTTTCCAGCATGTGGGCCAGCAGGGCTGTTGTGGTGGACTTGCCGTTGGTGCCGGTGATGCCGGCGAACCGAGCCTTCGACCCCGCCGCCCGCACGGCCTGGAACAGCAGTTCGGCATCCGTGATGATCGGCACGCCCTGCGCGGCGGCGCGCACGGCGATCGGGTGGGCCTTGCGGCCGCGGTGATGGATGCCCGGCGACAGCACGATCGCCTCGACGCCCAGATCGCCGCCGCGCAGGTCGCGCACCGTCAGCCCGGTGGCGGCCTCGCGCGCCGCCGGGCTGTCGTCCCACACGACCACATCGGCGCCCATCGCGACCAGGGCGCGGGCGGCGGGCAGGCCGGCCTTGCCCAGCCCCACCACGGCGAAGCGCCGTCCCGCGAACAGGTCGGGGGGGAACATGGTCATCGGATCTTCAACGTCGCCAGGCCGACCAGGGCCAGGATCATCGAGACGATCCAGAAACGGATCACGATCGTCGGTTCGGCCCAGCCCTTCTTCTCGAAATGGTGGTGCAGCGGGGCCATCAGGAAGACCCGGTTGCCGGTGCGCTTGTACCAGTAGACCTGGACGATCACCGACACCGTCTCGACCACGAACAGCCCGCCGACGATCATCAGCACGATCTCGTGCTTCGTCGCGACGGCCACGGCGCCCAGCGCACCACCCAGGGCGAGGGAGCCGATATCGCCCATGAACACCGCCGCCGGCGGGGCGTTGAACCACAGGAAGCCCATGCCGGCGCCGATTAGGGCGGAGCAGAAGACCGCGAGCTCCCCGACGCCGGGCACGGCATTCAGCTGCAGGTAATCGGCGAAGATGCGGTTGCCGACCAGGTAGGCGATCAGCGCGAAGACGCCGGCACAGATGATGGTCGGCACGATGGCGAGGCCGTCGAGGCCGTCGGTCAGGTTCACCGCGTTCGACGCGCCCATCATCACCAGCATGCCCAGCAGCGGGAACACCACGCCAAGCTGCAGCACGACCTCCTTGAACACCGGCACGGTCAGTGACGTGCCCAGTGGCTCGCGCGTCAGATAGCTGATCCAGACGGCGGCGATCAGCCCGACGACGGCCTGCACGACCAGCTTCACCCGGCCCGGCACCCCACGGGTGTTGCGCTTGGTCACCTTCAGATAGTCGTCCCAGAAACCCAGCGCGCCATAGCCCAATGTGACGAACAGCACCGCCCAGACATAGCCGTTGCGCAGGTCGCCCCACAGCAGGGTCGAGATCGACATGGCGAACAGGATCAGGAGGCCGCCCATCGTGGGCGTACCCTTCTTGGTGATCAGGTGGCCTTCCGGGCCGTCCTCGCGGATCGGCTGGCCGTGCTTCTGCACCTTGCGCAGCCAGCGGATCAGCACCGGGCCCAGCCAGAAGGCAACCACCAGGGCGGTGATGCAGGCGGCACCCGAGCGGAAGGTGATGTAGCGCGCCAGGTTCGCGATGGCGAACTGGTCGGCGAAGGGCCGGAGCAGGTTGTACAGCATCAGGCGGCTCCAGCGGTGGGCGTGGTCAGGGCGTCGATGGCATCGACGATGCGCTTCATGCGGCTGCCGAGGCTGCCCTTCACCAGGATCGCGTCGCCGGCGGTGATGGCGGCGGCGACGACGGGGGCGAGGGCGGCGGAATCGGCGGCATGCGCGCCGCGCAGCGCGGGCGGAACGGCGTCGAACAGATGGCGCATCAGCGGGCCGCAGGCGAACAGGAGGTCGGCCGAGCGGGCGACATCGGCGGCGAGCCCGGCGTGTTCCGCCTGGCCGGCCTCGCCCAGTTCCAGCATGTCGCCCAGCACGGCGATCCGGCGCGTGGCGGGTTGCAGGCGCAGCACGTCCAGACCGGCGCGCATCGAGGCGCCGTTGCCGTTGTAGCTTTCGTCCAGCAGCAATGCGTTGCCGCCTGGCAGGGCGATCTTGCGCCGCGCGCCGCGGCCGGTGATGGGGGCGAAGCGCTCGATGACGCGGGCGGCGGCCACCGGGTCCAGCCCCAGCGCGGTGACGGCGGCGAGGGCCGCCATGGCGTTCATCGCCATGTGCCGGCCGGGCGCGTTCAGGGTGAACCGCACCTCGCGGCCCGAGACATCGGCCTGGATGGTGGACCCGCCGGCCTCGGCTTCCATGTCGATCAGGCGGACATCGGCCGAGGGGCCGGCGCCGAAGCCGATCACCGGATGGGTGCCGGCGGCGGCGCGCAGATGGGGGAACAGCGGCGAGTCGACCGGCAGCACGGCAACACCGTTCGGCTCCAGCCCGGTCAGCAGCGCGGCCTTCTCGGCGGCAATGGCCTCGATGCTGCCGAGATGGCCGATATGGGCCTTCTCGACGGTGGTGATCACGCCGACATGCGGACGGGCGAGACCGGCGAGCGGGGCGATTTCGCCGACATGGTTCATGCCGATCTCGGCCACGCAGTAACGCGCATCGCGGGGGATGCGGGCGAGCGTCAGCGGCAGGCCCCAATGGTTGTTGTAGGACGCGACGGCGGCATGGGTGGGGCCGAAGGCGGACAGGATGGTCCGCAGCATCTCCTTGGTGGTGGTCTTGCCGACGCTGCCGGTGATGGCGACGACCTGGCCGGGGAAGCGGACGCGGGCGAACCCGCCCAACCGGGCGAGCGCGGCCAGCGTGTCGTCGACCGTCAGCAGCCGGTCGGCACCCGGCACGGCGCGATGCACCATGGCGCCGGCCGCCCCCTTGGCGAGGGCGTCGGCCGCGAATTCGTGCCCGTCACGGCCCTCGCCGACCAGGGCGACGAACAGGTCGCCGGGCTGGATGGTGCGGGTGTCGATGGACACGCCGCTGGCGTCGAACGGGGTGGTCAGCACACCGGCGGTGGCTTCCACGAGGTCGTCGGCGGTCCACAGCGGTGCGGTCATGGCGACACGGGCCTCTGTGTGGCCTGCCGCACAACCGGGGTGGGGGCCATCGCCGCGCCATCCCTCATGCCACACCTGCCAGGCCGCGGATGACGGTGGCGTCGTCGAAGGGAATGACCGTCGATCCGATGGTCTGCCCCTGTTCGTGACCCTTGCCGGCAACCGCCAGCACATCGCCGGGGCGCAGCATCGCCATCGCGGTCTCGATCGCCCTGGCGCGGTCGCCGATTTCCAGTGCCTCGGGGCAGGCAGCGCGGATGGCGGCGCGGATGGCAGCCGGGTCCTCGGTCCGGGGATTGTCGTCGGTGATGATCGCCGCGTCCGCCAGCCTCGCCGCCGCCGAACCCATCAGCGGGCGCTTGCCGCGGTCGCGGTCGCCGCCCGCGCCGAACACCACCACCAGCCGCCCTTCGGTATGCGGGCGCAGCGCGGTCAGCAGCCGCTCCAGCGCATCCGGCGTATGGGCATAGTCGACATAGACCGTGGCCCCGCCGGGCAGCCGGACCGCCCGCTCCATCCGGCCGCGCACGCCGGTCAGCCCCGCCAGGCGCGCGATGGGATCAGCGACGCCGAACGCCTCGGCCAGGGCGGCCGCGCCCAGCACGTTGTCGGCCTGGAACCGCCCGGGCAGGGGCAGGAATACCTCGCGCCCGACACCGTCCAGGTCCAGCTGCAGCATCTGCCCGTCGGGCCGCGGCGTGGTCGCCAGCAGACGGAAACGCTCGCCGTCCTCACCCACCGTCGTCAGCGGCAGGCCGCGGCGCAGCGCGATGGCGCGCAGGGCGGCCAGCGTCGCGGGGTCGATCGTGCCGTGCACCACGACGGGTGCGCCTTCCGGCAGCAGGGTCTCGAACAGGCGCAGCTTGGCGGTGCGATAGGCCTCGATGGTGCCGTGATAGTCCAG
>CAYZKM010000479.1:0-4211 GCA_964478525.1 uncultured Bifidobacterium sp. | reverse complement strand
GAATCATGCGATCAAACAATAAGATAGCGCGCGCTGACCGTTTACGGTCAGCCGGAAAGCGCGCTAGGCCCGGTCGCACCCGAGGCGGCGGCGCGCGTGATCCAGCACCTGGCCCATGCACCGGACCGGCTGCTCGATTATCCGAGGATCGGCGAGAAGCTGGAAACCTGTGGGCCACGCGAGGTCCGCCGGATGATCGTCGGCAATTTCCAGATGCGATACGAGATCGCGGCCGGTACCATCGCCATCCTGCGTCTCTGGCATTGCCGCGAAAACCGCCGCTTCGGGTCGGAGGCGTAGCGGCGATGGCGCTGGTGAGCACGGATTGTGACGCGGCTTCACGCCACGCCGGTTCACAGGAGTTGATTGGGTTCTGCGCCCAGGGCTGAGGTGGAAGGTCATTCAGCCCGCCATTCCCTTGAAAAATACGGCATTTTGCCGTATATATTGGAGCTAAAGGAGGCCGCCATGCCCAAGCCCCAAGTTGAAGCCGAGACCGCCCGGTTGGAAGCCCGCATCCCGGTCCAGGTCTATGACCAGATGCAGCGCGCCGCCCGCCTGCGCGGCCTGACCCTGACCGGCTATCTGATCGCCACCGCCGGCGAGGACGCAAGGCGCGTCGTCGAGGATGCCGAGATCATGCGCCTCGCGCGCGAGGACCAAATCCACTTCGCCGAGGCGCTGATCAATCCGCCCAAGCCGAACGAGCGGCTGGTCCGCGCGGCGAAGCGCCATGCCGAGCTGATCGAACGCCGGTGAGCGTCCGCTTCGCCATCGAGCCGCTGGCGAAGGCGCACAAGCGCGCGGAATTCACCTGCGGCAACGACCGGATCGACGCCTACTTCCGCAAGACCGTCTCACAGGACGTGAAGCGCCAATACGCCACCTGCTTCGTCGCCACGCAGATCGCGACGGATCGGGTGGCGGGCTTCTATACCCTGTCGTCCAGCAATGTGCCCTTGAACGAGGTTCCTGAGCCGCTGGCGAAGAAGCTGCCGCGCTATCCGAGTATCCCTGCCGTGCTGATCGGCTGGCTTGGGCGGCATAGGGATTACGCTGGACAGGGGCTTGGAGAAGCCCTGCTGTTCGACGCCATCAAGACAGTGGCGACCGCGCCTATCGGAGCGCACGCGATTTTCGCAGACGCCATCGACGACAGCGCGGCGGCTTTCTATGCGGCCTTCGGTTTCGCACCTTTGGTCCGGCGGCCGCGCACCCTCTATCTGCCGGTGACGACGGCGTTAGGCCTGGTATCGCCATGACGACCGCATCGCTACCATGCCTGCTCGACCATGCCGGCAATCGGGCCGTCAGCCTCGACATGATCAGAACCTTCGCGGTTCTGTTCTGAACTGGCGCGCCCGGAAGGACTCGAACCTCCAACCCCCAGATTCGTAGTCTGGTGCTCTATCCAATTGAGCTACGGGCGCAAGCCAGGGCCGGGGATGTAGCCGAACCCCCGACCCGTCGCAAGAGGGTTTAAGCAGCCAGCTTGTCCAATTCGCGCAGAACCGCCTCACCCATCACCGACGTGCCGACCCGCGCGGTGCCAGCCGCCATGATATCGGCCGTGCGCAGGCCGGATTTCAGCACATTGGTGCAGGCCTGCTCGATCAGCGCCGCATCCTCGTCCATGCCGAACGAATAGCGCAGCAGCATCCCGAAGCTGAGCATCTGCGCCAGCGGGTTCGCCACGCCCTTGCCGGCGATGTCGGGCGCGCTGCCATGGATCGGCTCATACAGCGCATGGCGCTTGCCCGACGGCTGTACGGCGCCCAGCGTGGCCGACGGCAGCATGCCCAGGCTGCCGGTCAGCATCGAGGCCAGGTCGGACAGCAGGTCGCCGAACAGGTTGCCCGTGACGATCACGTCGAACTGCCGGGGATTGCGCACCAGCTGCATGGCGCAATTGTCGGCATACATGTGCGTCAGCTCGACATCGGGGAATTCCCGCTGTTGCAGCGCCGTCATGATCTGGCGCCAGAACAGGCCCGACTGCATGACATTGGCCTTCTCGACGCTGCACACGCGGTTCTGCCGCTTGCGCGCCAGTTCGAAGGCGACGCGGCCCACGCGCTCGATCTCGTTGGTCGCGTATGTTTCGGTGTCGAAACCGCGCTGCTGGCCGTCGGCCAACGTCTCCACGCCGCGGGGTTCACCGAAATAGATGCCGCCGGTGCTTTCCCGCACGATCATGATATCGAGGCCACGGATCACATCGGCCTTCAGCGTCGAGGCGTCGACCAGCGGGTCCAGCACGGTGGCGGGGCGCAGGTTGGCGAACAGGTCGAGCTCCTTGCGCAGGCGCAGGATCGCGATCTCGGGCCGCATGTCGAAGCCCAGCTTGTCCCATTTCGGGCCGCCGACGGACCCGAACAGGATCGCATCGGCATCCCTGGCCTTCTGCATCGTCTCGTCGGTGATGGGCGTGCCCTTGGCGTCGATCGAGGCGCCACCGACATAATCGTCGGACACATCGAAGGTCACCATGCGGCGGCGATCCATCCAGTCGATGACGCGGCGGACTTCGCGCATCACCTCGGGGCCGATCCCGTCGCCCGGCAGGATCAGCAGTTTCTTGTTGGCCGGCATTGACGGTTCCTTCTCGGCTTGAATCGCGATCCGGTGGAATGCACCGGGTCACGGTCCGTCACGGTGTCTTCGGTGGCCTGCAGGCGCGATCAGGCGTTGGTGGCCGGAATCCAGGGCTGGCTCTGCCGCCGCGACGCCTCGAACGTGTCGATCGCGGTCGCGTGCTGCATCGTCTGGCCGATATCGTCCAGGCCGTTCAGCAGCAGGTGCTTGCGGAACGGATCGATCTCGAACGGAATTTCCGCGCCATTCGGACGCACCACGACCTGGCGGTCGAGGTCGACGGTGATGCGGGCATTGTCGCCCTGGCGCGCATCGTCCATCAGCTGGTCGCAGACCTCGCGCGGCAGGCGGATCGGCAGGATGCCGTTCTTGAAGCTGTTGTTGAAGAAGATGTCGGCGAAATCCGGCGCGATGATGCAGCGGATGCCGAAATCGAGCAGCGCCCACGGCGCGTGTTCGCGCGACGAGCCGCAGCCGAAATTCTCGTGCGCGATCAGGATCTGCGCCTTGCGGAACGGTTCCTGGTTCAGCACGAAGTCCGGATTCTCGGACCCGTCGGGCTTGTAGCGCAGCGGATCGAACAGATGCACGCCCAGGCCCGACCGCTTGATGGTCTTCAGGAAGCGCGCCGGAATGACCTTGTCGGTGTCGACATTCTGCATCGGCATCGGCGCGGCGACGGACGTGAGGCTGGTGAACTTGTCCATGATTTCCTCGCTATCGGGTCGTGGGGATCCAGGCGCGGTGCGCACGCGGGCGCACCGGCATGCTCAGCCCATCTGGCGGACGTCGGTGAAGTGCCCGGCCACCGCGGCCGCGGCGGCCATTGCCGGCGAGACCAGGTGCGTGCGCCCATTCTGGCCCTGCCGCCCCTCGAAATTGCGGTTCGAGGTGCTGGCCGAGCGCTGGAACGGTGTCAGCTTGTCGGGGTTCATGCCCAGACACATGGAACAGCAGGGGTCGCGCCATTCGAAGCCGGCCTCCAGCAGGATGCGGTCCAGGCCTTCCTCCTCGGCCTGCCGTTTCACCAGGCCCGAGCCCGGCACCACCAGCGCCTGCACGCCGTCGGCCACCTTGCGGCCCCTGGCGACGGCGGCGGCGGCGCGGATGTCCTCGATCCGGCCATTGGTGCACGACCCGATGAACACCACATCGACCTTCAGGTCGGTCATCGGCTGCCCGACCCTCAGGCCCATGTATTCGACCATGCGCTTCAACTGCGCGCGCTTGCCCTCGTCGGGTTCGTCATCCGGGTTCGGCACGATGCCGGTCACCGGCACCACCGCGCCCGGGGTGGTGCCCCAGGTCACCATCGGCGCGATATCCGCCGCCGTCAGCGACACGGTGGTATCGTACTGCGCGCCGGGGTCGCTGGGCAGTGTCTTCCAGTACGCGACCGCCTGGTCGTACGCATCGCCCTTCGGCGCGAACTCCCGGCCCTTGATGTAGTCGAACGTCACCTGGTCCGGCGCGACCAGCCCGGCGCGGGCGCCTGCCTCGATCGCCATGTTCGACACGGTCATCCGCCCCGCCATGTCCAGGGCGCGGATCGTGTCGCCGGTGTATTCGATCACATGGCCCGTGCCGCCGGCCGTGTTTATCTGGCCGATGATCTC
>CAYZKM010000478.1:0-4219 GCA_964478525.1 uncultured Bifidobacterium sp. | reverse complement strand
GCCAGGCCGACGATCACGCCTTCCAGGTTGTCCTTGCCGGCGATCTTCAGCATCTCGGGCGTCGCCCAATGCCCGCCGCCGCCGATCTGCGGCACCTTCGACGCCGTGATCCCCAGCTCGGCGAACTTGTCCAGCAGCAGCTTGTTGTCGCCAGGCGTCGTCGACTGGATCAGCACGAAGTCCGGACGGCCCGAGCGCACCTTCTGGATCAGTGTCGTCGCATCCGCCAAGGGCGGCGTATAGACCTCGTCCACCACGGCGGTCAGCTTCTGCGCGGCCAGCACGCTCTCGCGCATCGTCTTCATGAAGCTGACGGGCGAGGCGGTGTTGTCGCTGATGAACGCGACCTTGGTCGGCCGCTTGCCGGTCGACTTCTCGGCCAGGGCCAGGATGGTCGGCACCATCTCCTTGGCCTGCGTGTCAGCGGTGGGAGAGGTCTGGAAGACGAACTTGTAGCCGCGATTGGTGATCATGTCGGAATACGACAGCGTCAGCCACGGCAGTTCGGCCCGCTCGGTCACCTCGGTGACGGCCAGCGTGAAGCTCGACAGCCACGACCCGAAGCCGCCGGCCAGGTCGGCGTCCTGCGCGACCATGCGCTGGGCCGCGCCCTTGGCCTTCTCGACGCTGTCGCCGCCATCGACCTCGACCAGGCTGATCTTCGCTCCGCCCAGCGACTTGATGCCGCCCGCGGCGTTGATGTCCTCGATCGCGAGGCGGGCGCCCATCTGTTCCAGGATGCCGGCGCGCGCCCAGGGGCCCGACAGCGGCACCAGCATCGCGATCTTCACCTCGGACGCGCCCTGCGCCCGCACGATGGCCGGCGCCATGGCGGCGGCGGTGCCGGCCAGGCCCATGCCCAGCGCGGTGCGGCGTTTCAGTTTCGTCGGTTCGGTCATCGTTTGTCTCCCTGCAGGGGTTAGGCCTCGGTCAGACCGAGATAGGAACGTCGCACCCGGTCATCGGCCAGCAGTTTCTCGTAGGGTCCGTCCAGCACGATGTGGCCGGTCTCCAGCACATAGCCATGGTCGGACAGTTCCAGCGCCTCGGCCACGCGCTGTTCGACCAGAAGGATCGAAAGCCCGACCTCCCGGTGAATCTGGGACACACGCTCGAAGATCATGTCGGCCACGGCGGGGGCCAGGCCCATCGAGGGTTCGTCCAGCATCAGCAGCTTGGGCGCCGAGGCCAGGCCGCGGCCGATGGCGACCATCTGCTGCTCGCCGCCCGACAGCGTCCCCGCCAGCTGGTTCGCCCGTTCGGCCAGCACCGGGAACAGCGTGTGGATGCGCTCCAGCGCCTGCTGCCACTGCCGCCGCCCGGCCTCGGGGAACGCGCCCATCTCCAGGTTTTCCCGCACGGTCAGCGTCTTGAACACCTGCCGGCCCTCGGGCACATGTGCGATGCCCAGATGCGCCCGCCGCGACGGGGCGGTGCGCAGCAGGTCCTGGCCTTCGAACAGGATGTTGCCCGACACCGGGGCGACGACGCCCGAGATGGTCTTGAACAGTGTCGATTTGCCGGCCCCGTTCGGGCCGACGACGGTCACGAACTGTCCCGCGTCGACCGCGATGGTGACATCCGTCAGCGCCCGCAGCCCGCCATAGGCGACGGTCAGGTTCTTGATCTCAAGCATCGGAATCCGCCTTCGCCGCGACCCGCGCGAGCCATTTCTTGCCGAGATACGCCTCGATCACATCGGGATCCTCGACGACGGTCCGCGGCAGGCCCGAGGCCAGCACCGCGCCATGGTCCAGCACCACGAACCGGTCCGCGATGCGCATCATCGCGTGCATGGTGTGCTCGATGATGCAGATCGTCATGCCTTCCTCACGCAGGCGCGACAGCACGTTCAGCACGTCGTCGCACTCCTCGCGGCCCAGCCCGGCCAGGGTCTCGTCCAGCAGCAGCAGGCGCGGCACGCCGGCCAGTGCGCGGGCCAGCTCCATCAGCCGCAGCTGCTTGTTGGTCAGCTGCCCCGCCTCCGCCCCGGCCAGCTCGGCCAGCCCGACGCGGTGCAGCGCGCGGACCGAGGCGTCGATGGCCGCCTGGTCCGCCAGGTTGGCGCCATAGGCCCCGACGATCACGTTATCCAGCAGCGTCAGGCGCGGGAAGCTGCGCACCACCTGGAAGGTGCGCCCGACGCCCATGTTGCAGACCTCGAAGCTTTTGCGCCCGATCATCTGCCGCCCGTCCAGCAGGGCGGACCCCTCGGTGGCCGGCAGCACGCCGTTCAGCACGTTGAACAGCGTGGTCTTGCCCGCGCCGTTCGGGCCGATGATGCCCAGGATCTCGCCCGCATCGACGCTGAAGCTGACCTGGCTGACCGCGCGCAGCCCGCCGAAATGCTTGGACACACCCTCGACCACCAGCAGCGGCCCACCCGAGCGTGGCGCGGGCTCGCGCGCGGGTTCGGCCGTCGGCGGCGGGATCGGCGCGGCGGCGCGGCGCTTGAACCACCGGTCGCGCACGGTCCAGAACAGCCCGTCCGGCGAGGCCAGCATGATCGCGATGATCGCCACGCCATACACCACGCCCTGGATGCCCGGCAGGTAGGACCCCAGCTCCGCCTGCAGCGATTCGGCCAGCGGCACCAGGATCGCCGCGCCAATGACCGGACCCCAGACCGAGGCGATGCCGCCGAACAGCGTCAGCGTCACCGCCTGCGCCGAGACCGTCATGCCGAACACCGAATCGGGCGTGACCACCAGCAGCACGCAGGCATAGAACCCGCCCGCCGCGGCGGCCATCGCGCCCGAGACGACCAGCGACTTCATCTTCCAGGCGCGCGCGTTCAGCCCCGCCGCCTCGGCCGCGAGTTCATTCTGCCGGATCGCCAAAAGCGACAGCCCGAAGCGCGAATTCTCGATCCCGAGCGAGACGACGATCCCGCCCGCCAGCATCACCATCGCGACGACGGTGTTCCAGAACGGGTTGGTGAACGCCAGATAGGCGACCGGGTTGTCGCGCTGCATCGGCATCGAGACTTCCTGGAAGCCCAGGTATTGCATGAAGTACAGGATGGCCAGCGGATAGGCCAGCATGGACAGGGCGAAGTAATGTCCGCGCAGCCGGAAGGTCGGGATGCCGATCAGCACCGCCGCGGCCGCGCCGACGCCCATGCCCAGCGGAATGCCCAGCCATGGGGTCAGGACGAAGAACTTCATCGCCAGCACGACGGTGTAGGCGCCGATGCCGAAGAACGACGCATGCCCGAACGACAGTTGCCCGCCATAGCCGGACAGGATGTTCCACGACACGCCGAACAGCGCCCAGATCGGCACCAGCGTCAGGATCAGCTGGTAATAGCTGTTGGTCACCAGGCTCGCGGCCAGCAGGTAGACGACGGACAGCACCGCCAGGGCGGTCAGGTCGCGCTTCAGTTTGGGGCCAGCTCCATGTCGCATGTCACGCACGCTCCGCCGAGCGGCCGAACAGGCCTTGGGGTCGCAGCAGCACGATCAGCAGGAAGACGACGAAGATCGCCGCGTTCTGCAGCTGCGGCGGCAGGACGGTGGCCGAGAATTGCTGCACGAAGCCGACCGTCAGCCCGCCCCAGAAGGCGCCCAGGATGCTGCCCATGCCGCCCAGCACGACGCCGGAATACATGATGATCACATAGTCGAAGCCGACGAAGGGGCCGAACGAGATATAGGTCGCCATCAGCCCGCCGGCGACCGCGGTGATCGCGCTGCCCAGCGCGAAGGCGGTGCGATAGGCGCTGTCGACGTTGATGCCCATGTAGGTCGCCGCGGTCGGGTTGTCGGCGGCGGCGCGCAGCGCCTTGCCCATGCGCGTGTATTCCAGCACCAGGTACAGCACGATCGCCACCAGGATCGCGACGCCGCAGGCGATCAGCTTTGCCTTGTTCAGGAAGATCGTCGCATCACCGAAGAACCCGTCGATCGCGAACGCCTGTGCCGACAATGGCGTGCGCACGGCTTCCGGTGTGGAACCGAACAGGATCAGCCCGCCATTCTGCAGGATCAGCGAAATGCCCAGCGTGACGACCAGCTGCCCGAAATGGCCCTCGTCCAGCGTGCCCGCCGTCCGCAGCCCGGACACGCGCGAGATCAGGAATTTGTGCATCAGCGCCCCGCCGACGAACACGACCGGCGCGGCCAGCAGGGCACCGACGAACGGGCCGATATAGGGACCGAGGAAGGCCAGCACGCCACCGCCCGTCACCAGGTACAGGCTGGTGAACATGCCCAGCATC
>CAYZKM010000477.1:0-4226 GCA_964478525.1 uncultured Bifidobacterium sp. | reverse complement strand
GATCTGCAGCGTATAGCAGGTCACGCCGAACCAGGCGGCCAGCAGGGTCAGCTGGTCGGGCGGGACGCTGAACAGGTCGTTGGCCGGCTGGGCGACGATGTTGGCGACCAGGGTCTTCTGCGCCAGGCCGATGATGAACATGGCCACACCGGTGTGCAGGCGGAACAGGCTGACCCGGCGATGGGCGAATTTCCGCGCCACCTGGCTGTAGCGGACGATGGGTCCGGCGATCAGCTGCGGGAACATCGCCTTGTAGGCGGCGAAGGTGACCAGGTTGCGCTGGGCGGCGACGTCGCCGCGATGGATATCGGCCAGGTAGGAGATGCCCTGGAAGACGAAGAAGGAAATCCCGAGCGGCAGCGCGACGTCATAGGCCGGTATCGTCGGGGCGTGGACCAGCTGCAGGACATCGTTCACCTGGCGGACCAGGAAGCCGAGATACTTGAAATACAGCATGAAGCCCATGTCGATCACCACGCCGGTGATAAACAGCCAGCGCCGAGAAAGGCCGGTGCGGGAAGCGATGGCGACGCCGAACATCCAGTTCAGCACGATGAAGGGCAGCAGGATCGCGAGATTGCCGGGGTCCCCCCAGGCGTAGAACGCCAGGCTCGCGACCAGGATGCAGGTGTTCTTGAACGGCAGCAGCCAGTAGAGGAGGAAGAAGGCCGGCAGGAAGAAGCAGACGAAGATGATCGAACTGAAGACCATGCCGAACCCGTTCTCCTGCCTCGGCCTGCCGCTGTGTCAGGACGGCTGTATCGCCCCGGCCATGACCGGCGGGCGGCCATGGCGGGTCGGTCTGATGGTCAGCCCTTCCTGACGGCGGGCGCGGTCAGTGGAACGTGCGCCCGCCATCCACCGGCAGGGCGATCCCGGTCATGAACGACGATTCGTCCGATGTCAGGAACAGGATCGCCGCCGCCAGCTCCTCGGGCTGGCCGTGCCGGCCCAGGGCATAGCGCCTGGTGATCGCCGGGTTCGGATCGCCATCGGTGGTGCGGATATGGGCGGCGGTCATGGCGGTCTCGACGGCGCCGGGGCAGACCGAATTGACGCGGATGGCCGGGGCCAGCTCCATCGACACCGCCTTGGTCAGGGCGACGACGCCGCCCTTGGACGCGACATAGGCGACGCTGCCGGGTCCGGTCGGCATCAGGCCGACGCCCGAGGCGATGTTGACGATGGTGCCCTTGCCCGCCTTCTGCAGATAGGGCGCGGCGGCCTGGATCATCAGGAAGGTGCCGGTCAGGTTCACCGCCAGGGTGCGGTTGAAGACCTCGGCCGAGGTGTCGGCGATGCCGGTCTCGGACAGGATGCCGGCGGCGTTCACCAGCCCGTCCAGCCCGCCCATCGCCACCGCCGCCTTGGCGACCGCGACGGCGACGGATGCGGGGTCGGACACGTCGCAGCCGAAGGCGGCCGCACCGATCTCCTCGGCCACCGCGCGGGCGGCGTTGTCGGACCGGTCGAGTACGGCGACGGCGGCGCCTTCCTTGCGGAACAGGCGGGCGGTGGCGCGGCCGATGCCCGAGGCGCCGCCGGTGATGATGATCTTGCGTCCTGCAAGGCGGGTCATTGCGTTTCCTCCGTATGATGGCGCCCGGTCACTGCGCCGGCGCCACGTCCAGCATGTCGTCGCCGACGCATAGTTTCACATCGGTCTGGCTGCGCGCGAAGACATAGGCCCTGGGCAGTTCGAGCGCCTGCACGGAGACACCCTTGCAGCGCACGCCGGTATTGTCGGCGAATACCAGGACCCGGTCCGGCTGGCAGCCCTTGAAGCCGCGCTCCTTGCGGCCGCCCTCGATATAGCCGGTGATCGTCTTGGCCATCACGAGCTGGTAGCCGACGACCAGGCCCAGGTCGCAGCCCCCGGCGCGCGCCGCCTGGCTCGTCAGGCAGGCCCCCAGCAGCGCGCAGACGGCGAGACGGCGCATCAGACCGGCTTCCAGCCCCGGTCGACCTCGACATCCAGCAGCGTCGGCCCGTCATGCGCCAGCGCGGCTTCCAGCAGGTTCTGCACCTCGTCCAGCGTGGTGGCCTTGTGCGCCGTCAGCCCGAGGCCGCGGGCAACCGAGCAGAAATCGACGCGCGGGCGGTCGAGGTCCATGCCGACATAGGCATCGTGCTGCGCGGCCAGGCCCTTCATGGCGTTGGTGCGCTGCTTGAGGATGCGGTACGAGTAGTTGTTGATGATGACGAAGACCATGCGCAGGTTCTCCCGCGCCGCGGTCCACAGGCTCTGGATCGTGTACATGGCCGATCCGTCGCCCACCAGCGCGACCACCGGCCGGTCGGGCAAGGCGAGCTTGGCGCCGACCGCGGCCGGCAGGCCCCAGCCGATGCCGCCGCCGCGCATGCCGAAGAAGCTCTGCGGGTCGTCGCTTTTGAGGAACCGGCGCAGCCCGGTGCCCGACGAGACGGTCTCGTCGATCACCACCGCCTCGGCCGGCAGGATGCGCCCGATCGCCTGCATCAGCGCCAGCGGGTGGATCGGGTGGCGGGCGGCCAGCGCCTCGGCCTGCGCGTGCAGGCGATGCAGGCTGGTGATGCCCTCGGTCCGCACATGCTCCAGCCGCTTCAGCGTGCGTTCCGCCTCGGCCGCGGTCATGGCGGTCCTGACCGCGGCGGTCAGTTCGGGCAGCGTGGCCTTGGGCTCGCCCAGGATGGCGACCTTGGCCGGGTAGTTCTTGCCCAGCTCCCACGGGTTGGTGTCGAGGTGGACGATCGGCATGCCCTCGGGCATGGAATCGACCTCGTCGGGCAGCGACAGGGTGAACAGGTCGGCGCCGACCGACACCAGCAGGTCGTGCTGGCGCAGCATGCCGTTGATGGCGGCCGGCAGGCGGACCAGGGCGCCGCGATACAGCGGGTGGGAGGAGGGGAACATGCAGCGCGTGGCCATGCCCTCGTCATAGACGGGGGCGCCCAGCGCCTCGGCCAGGGCCACGAGCTCGTCCAGCGCATCGCCCTGCGGAACGGCGTCACCGGCGATGATCACCGGGCTGGCCGCCCTGGCCAGGATCGCGGCGGCCTGGCCGATGGCCGTGGCATCGCCGCGGATCCCCGAGGCGACGCGGGTGGGAAAGCCGAGGTCCAGATCCTCGGACTCGGTCAGGATGTCGCCGGGCAGCGACAGGAACACCGGCCCGGTCGGCGGGGCGAGCGCGGTCTTGGCGGCGCGGTGGATGGCGCGCGGCAGGTCGGACAGGCGGCGGACCTCCTCGGACCATTTGACGAAGGGCCGAGCAACGACCGGCAGGTCGGCCCAGAGGAGGGGTTCGGTGAAGTTGAAGCGCTGTTCGTGCTGGCCGGCGGTGACGATGATGGGCGCGCCGGCCTTCTGCGCGTCGTACAGCATGCCCATGGCGTTGCCGAGGCCGGGCGCGGCATGCAGGTTCACGCAGGACAGCTGGCCCGAAGCCTGGGCGTAGCCGTCGGCCATCCCCATGGCCGGCGCTTCCTGCAGCGCGAGGACATAGCGCAGCTCCTTCTCGACGGCGAAGGCGTCCATCAGCGGCAGTTCGGTCGTGCCGGGATTGCCGAACATCACCCGCACCCCTTCCTGCTTCAGCAGTTCGAGCAATGCGGTCTTTCCTGACATCACCGGCATGGACTATTTCCCCCTCCACGGCTGTTCGGAACCGTTCGGCTACAAGGCCGCTGCCGATTAATCAAGCGGCTCGTCTACAATCAGGAGCACACGCATGTCTGGGATCTCACGTCGAATCATGTTGGCCGGGCTGGGGGCCGCACCGCTGGCCATGCCGGGTATCATCCGCGCGCAAAGCACGTCGAAGCCGATCAAGATCGGCCTGCTGTCGGACATGAGCGGGCCGTACCGCGATGTCGGCGGGCCGGGCAACCGCTGGGCGGCAGAGCTGGCGATCCAGGATTTCGGCGGATCGGTGCTGGACCGTCCGGTCCAGGTGCTGCAGGCCGACGACCAGAACAAGCCGGACGTGGCCTCGCAGATCGCGCGGGCATGGATCGACTCCGAGGATCTGGTGGCGCTGCTGGATGGCGCGGGTTCATCGGCCGGGCTGGCGATCCAGCAGGTCGCGAAGGAGAAGAAGCGCCCGTATTTCGCCACCGGCCCGTCGACGTCGGACCTGACCGGGTCGCAATGCTCGCCCTATGGCATCCACTTCATCTACGACACCTTCGCGCTGTCGAACGGCACCGGCGATGCCATGACCCGCTCGGGCGGCGACAGCTGGTTC
>CAYZKM010000476.1:0-4228 GCA_964478525.1 uncultured Bifidobacterium sp. | reverse complement strand
CCCACCTGATGCACGCCATCGCCTGGGAGCTGACCGAGGGGGCCGCCCGCGCCGGACGCAAGCCCGCCGCCGTCACCTATATGTCGGCCGAGAAGTTCATGTACCGCTTCATCGCCGCCATCCGCAACCAGTCGACGATGGAGTTCAAGGACCATCTGCGGAACGTCGACGTGCTGATGGTCGACGATCTGCAATTCCTGATCGGGAAAGACAATACCCAGGAGGAATTCTTTCATACATTCAACTATCTGGTCGAGGCCGGGAAACAGATCGTCGTCTCCGCCGACAAATCGCCATCCGACCTGAACGGGCTTGAAGACCGGCTGCGCACCCGCCTCGGCTGCGGCATGGTCGCAGACCTGCACTCGACCACCTTCGAATTGCGCGTCTCGATCCTGGAAGCCAAGGCCGGGCGCGCCGGCGTGCCGGTGCCGCCGAAGGTCCTGGAATTCCTGGCCCACAAGATCACATCCAATATCCGGGAGCTGGAAGGCGCGCTGAACCGCCTGATCGCCCACGCCAACCTGTTCGGACGGCCGATCACGATGGAAACCACCCAGGAAGTGCTGCACGATATCCTGAAAGCGCATGACCGGCGGGTGAGCATCGAGGAGATCCAGCGCAAGGTTGCGGAACATTACAGTATCAGACTGACCGACATGTCCTCCGCCCGCCGCTCCCGCGCCATCGCCCGCCCGCGCCAGGTGGCGATGTACCTCGCCAAGCAGCTCACCAGCCGCAGCCTGCCGGAAATCGGCCGGAAATTCGGCAACCGCGACCACACCACCGTGATGCACGCCGTCTCCCGCGTCGGGGAGCTGATGGAACGCGACGGCGCATTCGCCGAGGATGTCGAATTGCTGCGGCGCATGCTCGAATCCTGACGCCGGCCCTGTTCAAGACCGGCGAGAATTCGTCACCCGGCGCCAGCTGTGGACGCAAGCACCGTGGCCCGCCCTGTCCAGGCCGAGCGGACGAGCCTTGCGGAGCTGACCGCTACCCCGCCTTCGCCCCGATCGCGCGGACCAGATCGCCGACGCTGCGCAGCGCATCCAGCTCCCGCGTGCTGAACTTGATGCACCAGCGCGCCTCGGCCGCCATGATCAGCTCGATATGGCGGAAGGAATCCCATCCCGACAGGTCCTCGGCCGTCATCGCATCGGTCAGCACCAGGTCCTGGCGCAGGAACACGTCGCGGAAAATCTCGGTCAGTCCCGGATACACCTCGGCCTCGGCCAGCATCACACATCCTCCCGCACATCGATGAATGTCGGCGCGGGCCCATGCCCCGCGAGGTCCAGTGCCCAGCGCGACCCGCCGGCGGGGTCCGCACCCAGCGCGGTGAAGCCCAGCCCCGCATAGTGGTCGCGTACCATGGCGTTGCGCGGTGTCGGCACGTATGCGCCGATCAGCCGCCGCCCACCCATGGCCGCCGCCTGCCCCGCCACCACGCCCAGCATCGCCTGCTCCACCTGCCGGCCCAGCACCCGGCAACTCATCAGCCAGGTGCCGATCGCGATATCGCCATCCCCCTGCCGCCGGCCGATCACCACGGCGATCATGCCATTGTCGCCGAACCGGTCGGCCAGGCGGAATTGCAGCCCGAACGCGTCGGGGTCGGTCATCACCCCGCGCGCCTCCGGCTCGCCGATCCGTTGCCCGGTCAGGTTGAACTGGTTGGTCTTGTTGACCAGCTGGACGATGCGCGGCAGCCCGACCGGGTCGAACCGGCGCCAGGTCAGCGTCATCGACAGCCCGCGCAGATAGGCATCGAGGTCGGTCGCGGCGCCGCGCAGGGCCGCCCGCGCGTGGTTCGCCTGGTACTGGGCGGTGCGGTCGCGATCCTCGGCGGTGACGGCGACCGCCTCGAAATACCCCCCCTCGGCCAGGGCGGCGGCATAGCAGGCGGGGTCGTCACCCGGTTCCGGCACGCCGACCATCGGCAGTTCGCGGCGCACCAGGTCACGCTCGAACCGGCTGTCGTCCAGGAACACCATCGCATCCAGGCCGATGGCCAGCGTGGCGGCGATGGCGCGCAGGTTCGCCGGCTTGTCGGACCAGTTGGCGACGAACGCCGCGATGTCGGACCGGCGCAGCACCATGTCGGGGTGGTCAGTGAACGGGGCCAGCGCAGTGGCCTCCTCGTTCTTCGAGCAGACCGCCAGGATCACGCCCCGTCGCGACAGCGCCAGGGCATAGGCCTGGAAGGCGGCGAACGCCTCCCCTTCCGCCGAACCCGGCCCCAGCCGGATCCCGTCCAGGCCGTCATCGCCGACCACCCCGCCCCACAGCGTGTTGTCCAGGTCCAGCACCAGGCATTTGGCGGATTTGCCCAGGCGCGCGGCGAGCCAGCGCGCCACCAGTTCCCCGTATAGCGGGGCGGCGCCGAGGGCGATTTCCTGTTTCGCGCGATGCCACAGCCCCCGGTCGTGCCACCGCGCGATCCCGTCCCGCGCCGCATGGTCATCGACTGCCAGGATGTCGACGCCATCGCGGTCCGCCGCGTCCCGCAGGGCCGCGTTCAGCCGAACGACCATCCGCGCGCGGGACGAAGCCAGCCGATGCTCGTTCTCGCCCAGGATCGGCAGATGCACCGGCAGCACCGCCTGTTGCAGGATGGGACAGCCCAGGCGATCCCGGATCCGGTGCCAGAGGGCGCGGATGTCATCGATCACCGCGGTCACGTCGGGGCCGGCGGTCAGGTGATGGGCGTCGAGCGACAGCAGGACGGCATCCGGCTCGGCCCCACTGACCGGTTCGTGCAGAAACTGGCGGTACTGGCCGAACCCGGTCTCGATCGTGTCGATCCACAGCCCGCGGCGCATCCCGCCCAGGCGGATGGCCGCCAGCAGATGCGACAGCGTGGCCGACCCCAGCACCGCCAGCCGGGTCGGCGCGACGGGTGGGGCGGGCAGCGCGGCGCGGATCGCGGCATCCAGCGCGTTCACCTGCACGAAATCCGCCCGCATCCGCGCCAGCGCCATGGCCCGGTCCCATGCCCGGTCGGGCTGATCCGGCAATGCCCGCATCCGATCCCGCCAATCCGGGCATGCCGCCAGCCAGTGGAGTTCCGTCACCATCGTCTCCGCGTGTCGGCACAACCACTACAGATTGAACGTTAACGAAGTACCTACACCCCTAGGTCTTGATTGCCGCGATCGTCCGGCGATCAAGACCTAGGGGTGGAATTAGCCGTTATCCACAGCATTTTGTGGTTTGCGACTCGATTCCCGTTGACCGCCAATCCGGCAGGGGATACGTCCGACTCGTGACGACAGCAGACACCCGCCCTTTCATACGCCTTCGTGGACGCTCGATCATGGCGCTCGTCCTGGCGCCGGAACCGCCGCTGGCCGAGTGGATCACGGCGCTGGATGCCCAGATCGAACGCTCTCCGACCTTCTTCGACGGCCGCCCGGTCGTCGTCGATCTCGGCGCGGTGCCGGCGATACAGCGCGGCGTGGCCGAGTTCCTGCAGATGCTGGAACAGCGCGGCATCCGGATCATCGGCACGGAAGGCGCCCATCCGTCCTGGGACGGGATCGAGGCATGGGGCCGGCCCCTCGCCGGCAGCGGCAAGCCCGGCCGGCCGATCGAAATTCCCGACGAACCCGCCCCGGCCGCCGCGCAGCCTCCGGTGGCGGCGGACCCACCGCCCGCCGAAGCCGCACCGGATGTGCCAGCCCTGGTGATCGACCACCCGATCCGCTCGGGCCAGTCGATCGTGTTCGAGAAGGGCGACGTGACCATCCTGGGCTCGGTGGCGTCGGGGGCCGAGGTGATGGCGGGCGGGTCCGTCCATATCTATGGCGCGCTGCGCGGGCGGGCGATCGCCGGCCTGGCGGGCAACGCCAAGGCGCGCATCTTCTGCCGCAAGTTGCAGGCGGAGCTGATCGCCATCGACGGAGTTTACCAGACCGCCGACGACATGCCGGCGGCGATGATCGGCAAGGCCGCGCAGGCCTGGCTCGATGGCGATGACATGAAGATTACAGCGCTCGACTGATCGGCAAGAGGGAGACGCAGATGGCCAAGGTCCTGGTCGTGACATCCGGCAAGGGGGGAGTCGGCAAGACGACATCCACCGCGGCATTGGGCGCGGCCCTCGCCCAGACCGGCGACACCGTCGTCGTGGTCGATTTCGACGTCGGCCTGCGCAATCTGGACCTGGTCATGGGCGCCGAACGCCGCGTGGTGTTCGACCTGATCAACGTGGTGCAGGGCGACG
>CAYZKM010000475.1:0-4230 GCA_964478525.1 uncultured Bifidobacterium sp. | reverse complement strand
CTTTTGCCCGGCATGATACCGCCGTTATCGGGTCAAATCTCAAGTGCCAATGACAATGAGGCGCTCGCTGTCGCTGCATAAGCGATAAGCGCGGTCCGGGGGGCACCGGGCAACAGAAGCCCCCCACTTCTTCCCTTCGTTCCGGACCCTCGCATGCTTCTCCTCCGCGCCGGCGCCTTCTATTTCGGCCTGACCTTCGTCGCCGGCTGCGTGTTGGGCCCGATCCGCGTGCTGGTTCTGGAACCCAGGATCGGCCTGTTCCCCGCCGCCCTGATCGAAGCGCCGTTCATGATCCTGGCCATGGTCGGGGTCGCGCGCTGGACCCAGCGGCAATGCGGGGTGGCGACCAGCGCCGACGCCGTCGGCATGGGCCTGGTCGGCCTGGCGCTGCTGGTGACGGTCGAGGTACTCAGCACCCTGCTGCTGCGCGGCGTGCCGCTGCGCATCTACCTGGAATTCCTGATGACCCCGCCCGGGCTGGTCAGCCTGATCCTGTTCGCGCTGTTCACCGTCATCCCGGTCGCGATCCGCCGAGCGGTGCGGGATTGACCAGGGCCTCGGCGATCTGGACGGCGTTGAGCGCGGCCCCCTTCAGCAGCTGATCCCCGGCGACGAACATCGCGATCGACCGGCCCGACGGATCACTCACATCGGTGCGGATGCGCCCGACCAGGATATCGTCCTGGCCCGACGCCTCTCGCGGCATCGGGAAATGGTTGGACGCGACGTCGTCCACCAGCTTCACGCCAGGCGCGGCCGACAGGATGTCCCGCACCTCGGCGGCGGTGATCGGGGCGGCGAACTCCACCGTCAGGGCGATCGAATGGGCGCGCAGCACCGGCACCCGGATGCAGGTGACGCCAACGCGGATGTCGTCATCGCCCATGATCTTGCGGATTTCCCGGATCACCTTGGTCTCCTCGTCGTTGTAGCCGGTCAGCGGGTCGACCCTGGTGTCGTGGCTGAACAGGTTGAACGCGTAGGGGTGCGCCAGCACGCGCGGCGGATAATCGCGCCCCGCCAGGTAGGATGCCGTGGAGTCCCGCAATTCCCGCATCGCCGCCGCCCCGGCGCCCGACGCCGCCTGGTAGGTGGCGGCGATCACCCGGCGCACCCGGTTGCGCTGGTGCAGCGGCCATAGCGGCACGGCGATGATGATGGCCGCGCAGTTGGGGTTGGCGATCAGCCCCTGATGGCCGGCGATGGCCCCGGCGTTCACCTCGGGCACCACCAGCGGCACATCGGCGCGCATGCGGAACGCCGAGGAGTTGTCGACCACCACCGCCCCGCGCGCCACCGCCTCGGGCGCGAACCGGCGCGAGGCGTCCCCACCGGCCGAGAACAGCGCGATGTCGATGCCGTCCAGCGCGTCGGGGGTCAGCGCCTCGACCGCAACCGCCTGGCCGCGGAACAGCAGCGACCGCCCCGCCGATCGGGCCGAGGCGAACAGGCGCAGCCCGGACAGCGGAAACCGCCGCTGTTCCAGGCACAGCAGCAATTCGCCGCCGACCGCACCGGTCGCGCCGGCGATGCCTATGATGGGGTACGACAGGGTCATGGGTTCGTTTTCCATCTGTTGTGCCGGGAAAACGGACCGGAAAAGCAAAGGCCCCGTCCGTCACCGGCGGGGCCTTGGGAATGCTATGCCACGATCGTCAGCACGCGAATGCCCAGGACTCCCCGCGTTGGGGTTTCCGATTCGTCGCTCGCGTATGCGTGTGGCGTGCCATGACATCGCGTATAGCCATCGCACCGGGCGTGGTAAAGCACGTTCGCTTCGGCCATGACCGAACAGGGAGACACCCAATGCATATCGGCCTGCTGCTGTTCCCACGCCTGACCCAGCTGGACCTGACCGGCCCGTTCGAGGTTTTGGCCCATGTGCCCGGCGCCACGGTGCACCTGCTGTGGAAGACCACCGACCCGGTCGCCGCGATCACCGGCATGGCCATCGTGCCCGACACGACGCTGGCCGCATGCCCGCAGCTGGACGTGATCTGCGTGCCCGGCGGATCGGGCGTCGCCGCGGTGATGGAAGACGAGGAGGTGCTGGATTTCCTGCGCCGCCAGGCGGCGGGGGCGCGCTATGTGACCTCGGTCTGCACCGGGGCGCTGGTGCTGGGGGCTGCGGGTCTGCTGCGCGGGAAGCGGGCCACCACGCATTGGGGCAGCCACGACTTCCTGGCCAGCCTGGGTGCCATCCCGACCAAGGGCCGCGTCGTACGCGACGGCAACATCTTCACCGGCGGAGGGGTCACGGCGGGGATAGATTTCGCCCTGACCCTGGTGGCCGAGATGTGCGGGCCGGATGTCGCGCAGTCGATCCAACTAGCGATCGAATATGCCCCCGCCCCGCCGTTCCAGGCGGGATCGCCCGACAGCGCGCCGGCCAAGGTGGTCGACATGGCCCGTTCCCACCTGTCCGCCATGCGCGCCGAACGCGAAGCCCTCATGGGCCGCGTCGCCGCTCGGCTGTCCGCCTGAGCTGGAGCATGATCACGCTGAGCGGAATCGTGGCAGCGTGTCGATCATGCGATCAAACAACGAGATAGGGCGCGCTGACCGGTTACGGTCAGCCGGAAAGCATCTAGCCTCTGGCGGTGCGGTCGTCGGGGACCGCCAGCCACACCCAGACCAGGTTGGCGGTCAACAGCGTCGCGGTGACGGCGAACACCCAGTTGATGCCGGCGGTCGCGGCGACGGCCCCGCCGGTCAGCGGGCCCAGCGTGTTGCCGATGAAATAGGCTGACGAGATCAGCCCATAGGTGGTGCCGCGCTGGGCCGGGTTGGTCAGCCGCCCGATCAGCGCATTCGCCGCCGGCAGCACGCCGCCGACGAACAGGCCCAGCCCGAAGCGCTGTGCCACGAAAGCGGGATAGCCCAGCGGCAGCGCCTGCGGGGCGGTGAACAGGGCAGCGCCGGCCAGGCAGATCAGCAGCGTGGTGCGATAGCCGATGCGGTCGCTGCGCCGGCCCAGGAACGGCACCGCCAGGATGCCCGCCACGCCGGTGACCGAGAAAGCCAGGCCGCCCAGGGTCGCCAGATCGGGCCGCGGGCCAAGCATGTCCTGCACATACAGGGTGATGACGGGCTGCACCGCATGGGTGGCGAACTGGCCCATCAGCATGACCACGATCAGCGACAGCAGCGCGCGGGACTGCGCGATGATGGCGATACCGGCCAGCAGCGACGCCTTGCGCCTGACCTCGGGCGGGGTGAACCGTTCCGGCACCAGGTGCAGCGTGATCAGGAAGCCGACGAAGCAGATCGACCCGCCGAAGAAGAACGGCAGGCGATAGCTGCCGGTCAGGTCGGCGATGCCGCCGCCGATGATCGGCCCGGTCAGCGATCCGACCAGCGCGCCGGTGCTCATCCAGCCCATCGCGGTGCCCAGCCGGTCCTCGGGCACCTGCGAGGCCACCAGCACGGTGGCCGCCGAATTGTACCCGGCCAGCAGCCCCATCCCCGCGCGCAGGGCCAGCATGTGCCACGGGTCCTGCGCCACGCCCATCAGGAAGGTGAAGATCGCGATCCCGAACGTCGATCGCAACACCATCAGCTTGCGGCCATAGCGATCGGCCAGCCCGCCCCAGATGGGGGCCGCGAAGATCGCGACGCACGAGGTCGCCGCCGCCAGCACCCCGGCCCACAGGTTGACCGCCGCGGCCGAGGTGACGCCGAGATCGGGCAGGTACAGCGGCATGATGGGCGCGACGATGTTGAACGAGATGCTCATGACGAACTGCACGGCCACCATCGCCCACAGGGATCGTTGCCATTGCGGCGACTCGTCGGCGGCTTGCGGTGGCGTGTCGTTCATCGGCCCCAGCATTCGGCCGGGATGACGATGTGTCAAAATCCGGCTTCCCCGCGCCGCCCGCGCTCCCCCTTTGCTCAGGCGGGCCGCCCGCGCTATGGGTAGCGCCATCAGATAGAGGATGCGGAATGGAAGACGACCAGGAGCAGCGGCCCGAGAGCCTGTTGCCCTATGAGGACTGGATCGAAACCGCCCTGCGCCAGGTCGTGGCCCAGGCGATCGAGCACGTCGCCGTCCAGGGCCTGCCGTCACCACATCATTTCTACCTGACCTTCCGCACCGATCATCCGGGCACGGCGATCCCCCAGCGCCTGCGGGAGCAGTATCCCGAGGAGATGACGATCGTCCTGCAGCACCAGTTCTGGGACCTGAAGCTGGACCGCCAGGCAAACACGATCAGCGTGGGGCTGTCA
>CAYZKM010000474.1:0-4240 GCA_964478525.1 uncultured Bifidobacterium sp. | reverse complement strand
GGCCTTCGCGGCCTCCTCGCTTTTCCATGCGGCGATGCGGGCGGAATCGACCCGGCTCATCTGCCCGGCGCCGACGCCGACCGTCGCCCCGTCCTTCACATAGACGATGGCGTTCGACTTCACGTGCTTGCACACCTTGAAGGCGAAGATCAGGTCGGCCAGTTCGGCCGCCGTCGGCGCCCGCTTCGTCACCACCGTCACGTCGGCGGGCCCGATGCGCCCGGCATCGCGGGTCTGTGCCAGGAACCCGCCGGCCAGGCTGCGCCAGGTCAGCCCGGGCGCGGCCGGATCGGGCATCCCGCCGGTCAGCAGCAGACGCAGGTTTTTCTTCTTCGCCAGGATCTCCCGCGCGGCGGCGTCGGCATCGGGGGCGACGATCACCTCGGTGAAGATGGCCGCGATCTTCTCGGCCGCCGCCCCGTCCAGCATCCGGTTCACCGCCACGATGCCGCCGAACGCCGACACCGGATCGCAGCGCAGCGCGGCATCCCAGGCCCCGGCCAGGCTGGCGGCCGAGGCCACGCCGCACGGGTTGGCATGCTTCACGATCACCACCGCGGGGGCATCGAACTCGGCCACCGCCTCGAACGCCGCATCGGTGTCGTTCAGATTGTTGTAGGACAGTTCCTTGCCCTGCACCTGCACCGCGGTGGCAACGCCGGGGCGGGTGCCGTTCACGTAGAACCCCGCCGCCTGGTGCGGATTCTCGCCATACCGCAGGGTCTGGCGCAGCGTCCCGGCGATGGCCAGGCGCTGCGGCAGCACATCCCCACGCTGTTCGGCGAACCAGGACGCGATGGCGGCGTCATAGGCGGCGGTGCGGGCATAGGCCTCGCCGGCCCAGCGGCGGCGCGTTGCCAGCGATGTGCCGCCCTCGGCGCCCAGTTCAGCGATCAGCGCGTCGTACTGCGCGGGATCGGTCAGCACCGCGACGAAATCGTGGTTCTTGGCCGCCGCGCGGATCAGCGCCGGGCCGCCGATGTCGATGTTCTCGACACAGTCGTCATATGGCGCGCCCTTGGCCACCGTCGCCTCGAACGGGTACAGATTCACCGCCACCAGGTCGATCGGCGCGATGGCGTGCTGCTCCATCTGCGCGCGGTGTTCGGCCAGGTCGCGCCGGCCCAGGATACCGCCATGGATCTGCGGCACCAGGGTCTTGACCCGCCCGTCCAGGATTTCCGGAAAGCCCGTGTGGTCCGAGACCTCCTTCACCGCGATCCCGGCATCGCGCAGCGCGCGCGCCGAACCGCCGGTCGACAGGATCTCGACCCCGCGCGCGGCCAGGGCCTGTGCCAGCGGCACCAGGCCGGTCTTGTCGGAAACCGAGATCAGCGCGCGCCGGATCGGGACGATGTCAGACATGGAAGCATCCTGGTTCGTGGTGCGGCGCGGCATAGACCTACAGGCCCAGCAGGTCCAGCGTCCTTGCCAGGACCCTGTTCTCGTCGAACCGTTCCAGCGCGCGGACCCGCCCGGCCGTGCCCATCCGCGCGCGCAGCGCCGGGTCCGCCGCCAGCTTCCCCAGCGCGGCCGCCAGCGGTGCCGCCTGGCGAACCGGCACCAGCAGGCCGGTTTCGTCCGGCACCACCTGCTCGCGCGTGCCGGCGATGTCGCTGGCGACCACCGGCAGGCCGGTCAGCATCGCCTCGATCACCGACATCGGCATCGCCTCGAAATAGCTGGGCAGGACGAAGATGTCGGCCGCGGCGAGGATGGCGGCGACGTCGCGGCGATAGCCCAGCCGCTTCAGGCGCGGCCCCAGCCCGGCGGTGTCCAGCAGCGCGGCCATATCATCACCGCGATCGCTCTCCAGCCGTTCCCCCACCACCCACAGCTCGGCCTCCGCAACCGAGCGCATCGCCTCGGCCAGTTCGGGAAAGCCCTTGTCGCGCACCAGGCGAGAGACGGCGACGATCACCACGCGGTCGGCCGGGGTGGCGGTTTCCGACCGGATGCGCGCGCGGGCGGCCGGGTCGGGGCAGAACACCGCGGGGTCGCGCCCGTTCCAGACCGGGACCGCGTGGCGGGCGATGAACAGCCGGCGGGCGTCGGCGGCTTCCTTGCCCTGGACGTTCAGATAAACGTCGGTGACGGTGCCGCCGATGAATTCCATCAGCCAGTTCACCAACTTTTTCAGCCGGCGGCCGTCCTGGTTGAACAGATAGCCATGGCAGGTATAGGCGATGCGCGGCACCCCGGCGACGCGGGCGGCCAGGCGGGCGAGGAACCCGCTGATCGGCATGTGCGCATGCACGAGGTCGGGCTTTTCCCGGCGGAACAGGGCGAGCAAGGCGCGGAAGGCCGTGATGTGCGCCAGCGGCGAGAGCCGCCGCGCGAAGGGGATGGCGACGACGCGAAATCCCTCGGCCCGCACCTCCCCCAGCAGATCACCTTCCGCGCAGGCGCCCACCACCTCGTGTCCGCGGTCACGGATGGCGCGCATGAGCGGCAGGAGGAACTGACGCAGCGAGAAGTCGACGTTGGTGATTTCGATGATCTTGAGCTTTCGGGAGGAGGTGCCGCCACACGCTCCCGTCATGGCCAGGCCTGACCCTTTCACCGCCGCCTCATGCGCCGCCTCATGCGAGGAATCCTCACCGGACATGGGGTTGGACCAACATTTTCCGCGCACCCCCGGCCCTTGGCCACCGGGATTCCTCACGGGGCATGGGGTTGGACGGTACGAAATCGCAAATGCGGGCAGCGCTGGCGTTCATGTTATGTTCAGAATAGGCGATGGCGGGCCGCCGAGGCAACCGCGGCTGTACCCGCCGTGGCCGGCCCGCCCGCGCGCCCTCACCCGACCTTGCTGATCGCCCACTTCACCTGCTGTGGCCCGTCCGGTCCGCCGGTCATCACCACCTGCGACGTCCGCCGCGGTTCCGCCCCGCCCAGATAGACGCTCTCCTCCAGCGACAGACGAGCCCCGTCGGCGCGCAGCCGCCATCCGCCGCCCGAGCGCAGCCGCAGCAGCACGGCCTCGCCATCCTGCTGCAGGCTGGTCTGCACGTCGGGATACAGATGGAACCGCACGGCGAAGGACTGGCCCTGCGAGGCCTCCAGCACATCCTCGCCGCGGATGTCCTCGCCGCTCTCGGCCATGTACAGCCGGCGGCGATGCACCGCGCCGAACGGGCGGCGCCAGCCGTCGTGCTCCACCTCCAGCCAGTGCGCGCCGTTGGCTTCCTGCCGCTGTGCCTTCACCTCGACCGGGCGGCGGCCCAGACCCTCGGGCTTCACCTCGCTGCTGGAGGTGTCCGAGATCACCAGCGTCGAGTGCGCCGCCGTCGCCCGGGTGGCGTCGCGCCATTCCGGCGGGCCGGCGGGGAAGGCGCCGCAATTCACGATCAGCCGTTCCCGCCCGATCGACAGCTCCATCGACAGCGTGCCGGCATGGGACAGCCGGTCCACCCCGGCGGGCGGCGGCGCACCGCAATCCACCAGCAGCACGCTGCGCCCGGCCTGCATGCGCTGGAACCCGCCATCGGTCAGCGCTGAGGGCGCGCGTCCGCCACGCCCGGCCTGCGTCAGCACCAGGTCGATCAGCGCCGCGCTCTCCTCCTTCGATCCATTGAACAGCGCCAGGCCGCCATCGCCGTGGCGCAGCACGCGCAAGGCGGGCGCCATGCGCTCGATCGCCCCGGCGAGGGCCGTCGGTGCGGCGGTCTGCGATGCCTGCAGCAGCGCCCTGATCTCGGTCAGGTCCTGCAGCGCCGACAGATGCGCGGCCGGGCTGCGTTCGGCATGGCAGCCATCGGCCAGCACCTGGCGGGTGATTTCCTGCGGCAGGAAGCGCAGGGCGCGGTTCAGCAGGCCGGAATGCTCGGGCAGGGCGACGGCGGCGGCCATCAGCCCCTTCAGCGCGGTCAGCGCGCGGGCGTCCAGCTCCTCGGCCGGCAGGGCGGCGGACAGGCCGCGCGCGTCGGACACCAGGCGCACCATCAGCTTCTGGCGGAACGCGTCGTCGGCGGTGGCGGCGAAGAAGTCGTAATGGCCCAGCCAGGCGGTGATGCGCGCGCCCATCACGTCGGGGCGGGCATGCAGCGGGTCGGTCGAGGGGTTGGCGATCCAGTCCGACACCAGCGCGCGCGAGCGCAGCCGCGCCGTGTCGGTGCCCAGCGCCCGCAGGTCGCGCAGCCAGCGCTGGTAGCGCGCGAGCGTCGGGTCGGCCAGCTTGGTAGGCAGGACCGCATCGCTCATGCGGTTCAGTTCCAGGCTGAAGAAGATCAGGTCGCTG
>CAYZKM010000473.1:0-4242 GCA_964478525.1 uncultured Bifidobacterium sp. | reverse complement strand
CACCACGACCATGCAGCCCAGCCGCAGCACCGGGATGGCGATCGTGGTCACGCCCACCACCACGGCAACGATCCACATGCCGTACTGCTCCATCCCCACCGGGCCGGAGAACAGCGACGCCGCGTGCTGCTGGCCGCTGCTGCTGACCGACAGCAGCGTCAGCGAGGAACCGAGACCGAACAGCATCAGCCCGGTGACATGCAGCGCCAGCGCCAGGCCGAACGGGTCGTGCCGGGTCTGGCGCAGCACCGCGTCACAGCGAGGGCAGCAGGCGCGGGCACCCGGCGGCAAGGCCGGTATGGTCTGCAGCAGGCCGCAATCGTGGCATTCCCGTAGGTGCGGGTGGGTGTGGGCGCCGTCGGCGGCTGCCGCGGGGGCAGAGCGGGAGGCGGCGTCGGAGGCGAAGGCCATGGGCTGGACGGGCATGCCGGATCGGTTCGAGCCGCTTATACCTGGAACGGCAGGCCCCTGCCATCAACCAGGGGGCGGCAGGTGGGCCAGGATTGCCCGCGATCCCCCGCCGATCGGTCGTCACGGGGCTTGGAATGCGGCGGCCGCTGGGCTATAGCGACCCGCGCGCCGCTTTAGCTCAGGGGTAGAGCAACTGATTCGTAATCAGTAGGTCCACAGTTCAAATCTGTGAAGCGGCACCATCCATCGTCACCATGATGCAGAATCGAACGAGCCCGGCCGGCACCGCCAGCCAGGCTCGCTGCTGCATGCCTGGTCTGCCGGCGGACGGACACCCCGTCCGCCGGCAGGATCGTCACAGTGCGGCGGTGATCGCCTTCACCTCGGTGTAGTTGTGGAAGACTTCCTCTCCCATCTCCCGGCCCCAGCCCGACTGCTTGTAGCCGCCGAACGGCAGTGACGCGTCGAACACGTTATGGCAGTTGATCCAGACCGTGCCCGACCGGATCCGGCGCGCCAGCTTGTGGGCAATGCCGCCGTCTCGCGTCCAGACGCTGGCGGCCAGGCCATAGATCGTGTCGTTGGCCTGCTTGGCGATCCGGTCCAGATCGTCGTCGTCGAACGGCTGCGCGCACACCACGGGGCCGAAGATCTCCTCGCGAATGACGCTCATGTCCGGGGTCGTGTTCTCCAGCACCGTCGGGGCGACGAAGTAGCCGAGGTTACCGACCCGCGCGCCGCCGACAGCGACCTTGGCGCCGGCGCCACGGCCGGCATCGATGAAGCTGGTCACGCGGGCGAACTGCTCCTCGGACACCAGCGGGCCCATGTCGGTGGCCGGGTCCAGCCCGGGGCCGACCTTGATGCGCCCGGCAATGTCGGCCACGCCGGCGACGACGCGGTCATAGATGTTCTTGTGCGCATACAGGCGCGACCCGGCACAGCAGCACTGGCCGTGGTTGAAGAAGATCGCGTTCGCCGCCCCGGCGATCGCCAGGTCCAGATCCGCATCGGGCAGGATGATGGCCGGCGACTTGCCGCCCAGTTCCAGCGACACCTTCTTCAGGTTGCCGGCGGCGGCATGCACGATCAGCTTGCCGACCTCGGTCGATCCGGTGAAGGCGATCTTGTCGACATCGGGATGCGCCGCCAGCGCCGCGCCCGCGGTCTCGCCGAAGCCGGTCAGGATGTTCACCACGCCGTCCGGCACGCCGGCCTCGACCAGCAACTCGCCAAGCCGCAGCGCCGTCATCGGCGTCTGCTCGGCCGCCTTCAGCACGATGGTGCAGCCCGCCGCCAGGGCCGGCGCCAGCTTCCATGCCGCCATCAGCAGCGGGAAGTTCCACGGAATGATCTGCCCGACCACGCCGACCGGCTCGCGCATCGTATAGGACAGGTATTCGCCCGGCAGCGACAGCGGCAGGGTGGACCCGGTGATCTTCGTCGCCCAGCCGGCCATATAGCGGAACATGTCGACCGCCAGCGGCAGGTCGGCCACCCGCGCCACCGCGTACGGCTTGCCGTTGTCCAGCGATTCCAGCTCGGCCAGCTCTTCGAGGTTCTTCTCGATCAGGTCGGCGATGCGCCACAGGATACGCCCACGCTCCGACGGGCTGACACGCGCCCACCGGCCTTCATCGAACGCACGGCGCGCGGCGGCGACCGCCAGGTCGACATCCGCCTTGTCGGCTTCGGGCACATTGGCAATCAGCGTGCCGGTCGCGGGGTTGTAGACCGCGAAGGTCTTGCCCGACACCGCCTGCACCATCTTGCCATCGATCAGAAGGCTGCTTTGGCGATTCAGGAAGCCGGTCGCATGCTGAAGCCGCGGATCGAGTGTCAGCGTATCCATGTTGGTTCCCTCCTTTTCGATTGAGTCAGCCGGCACGCCGGTTCGATTGAATTAGCCGGCACGCCGGCGGGCCCGCAGGCCTGCCGTCGCCGCCAGGCCAGCGAGCAGGATCGCGATGCTGGCCGGTTCCGGCACGGTGGCGTCGAAGACGGCCAGCGCGACGAGATTCGAGACATAGCGTCCGCCGGCGCCATCGCCCGGCACGACCAGGCGGGCAAACCCGTCCGGTCCGCCCGTGCCGAGCTGGCCGTTGGTGTCGGCATAGGCGATCAGGTCGTTGTCGTTACCGAACTGCGGGGCGATCTCGCCCAGCGAAAACACCGCCTCGTACCCGTCCGAGCCGACGGCCACGACGTATTTGCGCAGCAGATCGTTCTTGTTCGCCGGATTGGTGACCAGGCCCACCGACTGCAGGAACGACCACAGCGATACACCTGTATAGGTATCGGTCACCGGCGTGGCGCCCGACAGATAGGTCGCGGTCAGCGTCGTGGCAGGCAGGCTTTGCAGGTCCGCCAACCCATACACGCCGGGATGCGCCACCGCACCCGACAGCAATATCTGGTTGGATATACCGCCGCCGATCCCGCTGATCGACGGCGCGGTGCCGACATGCAGGTCGACGACATTGGACACATAGCGCCCGCCGGCGGTATCGCCCGGCACGACCATGCGCGCGAAACCCTGCGACCCGCTGGGACCCAACTGCCCGCCGGTATCGGCATAGGCGGCCGCGACCGGCTGGTTGCCGAAGCGGGGATTGAGCTCCCCGCCCGAGAACACGACCTGGTAGCCATCGCTGCCGACCGCGACGACATAGTTGCGCAGGCTGCTGTTCTTCGCACCCGGCACCGGCACCGGTCCGCCGGCCGCATTCATCAGCGTCCACAGATTGGTGCCGGTATAGGTATCGGTGACCGAACCGCCACCCGACGTATAGGTGACGGTCTGCGTGGTCGGCGGCAGCGCCGACAGGCTGGTCAGGTCATAGACGCCCGGCGTGACGATATCCCCGCTGAGCGTGAACTGCGACGACACCGCCGCCGACTGCGCGATGGTCGGCAGGGCCAGGACGCCGATCGCGGCGGCCGCAAATATTCCCGTGATCCGCCCCGTGATCCACATTGTCCGCTTCCCCCTTCATGCCCCTTCAGCGCGGCGCCCCCTCGCCATCTTGGCGAGCCACCGCTGGTCCGCTATATCCCACTGGGAATAGACTCACAACAGGACCAAGGAAGCAGCCATGTACCAGGACGTGTCACTTTTCATCGACGGTGCATGGCGCCCCGCCGCCGCCGGCCGCACGATCCCGGTTGTGAACCCCGCGACGGGTGACGCCATCGGCACGGTCGCGCACGCGGAACGCGCCGATCTGGACCATGCGCTGGAAGCCGCCGAGAAAGGTTTCGCGGTATGGCGCAAGGTTTCGTCGTACGACCGCTCGAAGGTCATGCGCAAGGCCGCCGATATCGTTCGCTCCCGCGTCGACGCCATCGCCCCGCTGCTGACGATGGAACAGGGCAAGCCGCTGGCCGAGGCCAAGGGTGAGGTCATGGCCGCCGCCGATGTCATCGACTGGTTCGCCGAGGAAGGCCGGCGAGCCTACGGGCGCGTTATTCCCTCCCGTGCCGAGGGGATCTACCAGCTTGTGGTGAAGGAGCCGGTTGGCCCGGTCGCCGCATTCACCCCGTGGAACTTCCCGATCAACCAGGTCGTGCGCAAGCTGTCGATCGCGCTGGCGACCGGCTGCTCGATCATCGTGAAGGCGCCGGAGGAAACCCCGGCCTCGCCCGCCGAACTGATCCGCTGCTTCGTCGATGCCGGCGTGCCCGCGGGCGTGGTGAACCTGGTCTATGGCGTGCCGGCCGAGATTTCCGAATACCTGATCCCGCACCCGGTCATCCGGAAGATGTCGTTCACCGGATCGACCGCGGTGGGCAAGCAGCTTGCCGCCATCGCCGGGGCGCACATGAAGCGCG
>CAYZKM010000472.1:0-4243 GCA_964478525.1 uncultured Bifidobacterium sp. | reverse complement strand
GATCGAACCAGAGGGAATCCGAACGAGGCAAGTGGCTTTTCAACAGCCTGCTAGATCCCGCGCGCCACCAGCCGGAACCCTGCATCCGCGGCCTCGATCACCGCGTCGATGTCTGCCGCGGTGTGGGCGCATGACAGGAACATGTTGTGCCTGGGATGCAGATACGCCCCGCGCCGCAGTGCCTCGGCGCAGAACGCGAAGCCCTTCCGGTAGTCCGGATCGTCATCGAACAGCACCATCGGCATCTGCACCGGCCCGGTCTGGCTGATCCCGACGCCATGTGCCGCCGCCCGATCGGCCAGGCCCGCGCGCAGGCGTTCGCCCATGGCGCGCATCACCGCCGGCCCGTCCACCCGACGCAATTCGGCCAGGGTCGCCACGGCGGCGGCCATCGCCACCGCGCCACACCAGAACGATCCGGTCACGAACACACCGGCCGCGGCATCGCGCAGCCATTCCCGCCCGGTGACCGCGGCCAGCGCGTATCCGTTGCCGATCGCCTTGCTGAACGCTGACAGGTCGGGGCGCACGCCCACCGTCTCCCATGATCCGCCCAGGTCCAGCCGGAACCCGGCGCGCACGTCGTCCAGGATCAACGCCGCCCCGGTGGTGTCGCACGCCGCACGGACCAGGCGGGCGAAGGCCTGCGTTGGCAGAAGCTGGGGCTGACCCAGATCGTGGCGGAACGCCGACACCACGATGGCCGCCAGGTCGGTGCCCGCCTGCTCGACAGCCGCGCTGACGGAGTCGAGGTCGTTGTAGATGAAATGAAGCAGGTGCGCCCGATCCTCGGCCGTGACGCCGGCGACGGATGGCGAGCACCACGGCACCGCTCCGTGATACGCGCCGCGCGCCACCAGCACCTTCCGCCGCCCGGTGGCATGACGAGCGATCGTCACGCAGCTTGTGGTGGCGTCGGTGCCGTTCTTGGCGAACTGGCACCAATCGGCGTGGGGGATCATGTCGACCAGCGCCTCGGCCAGGTCCACCAGCACCGCGCCCGGCCCGTTCATGCTGTCGCCCTGTTCCGCCTGTGCGCGGGCAGCGGCTTCGACCGCCGGGTGGTGGTGCCCCAGAATGATCGGACCCCAGGCGCACATCAGGTCGATGAAGGTGCGGCCGTCGACATCGGTCAGGCGGCAGCCATCGGCGCGGGCGAAATACTGCGGATAGCCCTCGGGCAGGTTCGCCGCGTTCATGTGGCCCCACAGCCCGCCGGGGATCACCCGCCTCGCCCGTGCCCGCAGCGCGGTGTCGGCCGAGTTGACCGGTGTGCCGTCCGCCGTCCCGCGTGTCCCCGTCATCGTCCGTTCCTCCGTCAGAATGCGTCCCCTCCGGCTTCCAGCCGCCGGGCCATCGCATCCACGACCGCGGCCCAGCCGGCATCGGCCTGCTGCCTGAACAGCCGAGCCGAGGGGTACCAGACGCTGTGTCCGGCCTCGCCGGCCCAGCGCCATTCGGGCTCCGGCGACAGGGCCACCCAGACCGGATGTGCCATGGCACCGGCGCAATGGGCGGCCATCGTGTCGACGCTGATCAGCAGGTCGGTCGCCGCGATGGCGGCGGCATAGGCATCCAGCGCCATCGGTTCGGCGGCGCCGTCGATCATGCCGGGGATCGCCGCGCTGACCTCTCGCCCGTCCGGGCCAGGTTGCAGATTGACCAGGTCGATACCCGGAACCCGGGCCAGCCGCACCAGGTCGGCGATGGGGATGGAACGCCGCGTGCCGGTGCGCGTGGCCGGGTTGGCCCGGAACACCACCCCCACCCGGCGATGGCTCGGCCGTCCCATCGCCTGGTAGTGCGCCCGCCGGGCCGTCACCTGCGCCGGATCGGCGGTCAGGTATGGCACCGTGGCGGGAATGGTGGCCATGGTCGTCTCGAACACATGCGGCAGGCTCATGAGCGGGGCGAACGCGTCGAAGGTCAGCGCCGCGAGATTGAGCTTCCCGGTCGGATGCGCCGGCGGCGGGGTCAGCAGACGCTGTGGGCCGGCGACGTGGGACAGCAGCGGTGCCAGGTCCGGGCCGCAGGCCAGGGTCACGCGCGCGCCCGCCGCTGCCAGCATCGGCAGGTAGCGGGCGAACATGATGCTGTCACCCAGGCCCTGTTCGGTGAAGACCACGATGTCACGGTCGCGCAGCGCGTCGCCCGGTTGCAGCAGGCGGTCGCGCAGGCGTAGGACGGATTCGCGCACCGCCCAGGGGACCCAGTCCGGGTGGTCCAGCCGAGCCTCGTACTGGGCCCAGCCGGTTGCGAGGTTGCCGCGTTCCAGCTGGCGGATGGCACGGTTCAGCAGGGCGCGGATCGGATCGAAGGGCGGGGTCGTCAGGCGGCACCTCCCAGCAGCTGATCCACGGTCACGGTCGGGCCGCGATTGATCAGCCGGTTGATCTGGCCCTGCGCGAACCCGACCCCCATCGGGGTGCGCACGCCGGGCACGGCGGCGATGTCGTACAGTTCGCGCACCACACCGCCCAGCGCCAGCCAGTGCTCGGTGGTGCCGCGGGTCATGTCGATGACCTGCACCATGCATTGCGGCTGCTTGCCTTCCTGCTTCAACCGGTCGTCCAGTGGCAGGCCCGAGAAATCCTTGTGCTGGCGTGGCAGCGACAGGCCGACCACGGCATGGTTGCCCAGGAATGCCAGGCCGCGGGCGAAGCCGGGGCAAAAGGCGATGGGGGTGAAGCGGCCCGAGTCGGGCTCGACCTCTCCGAGTTCGCCGGTGCCGGCGTTGCAGACATACAGCCTGCCGTCATGCAGCCGTGGCGAGTGCGGCATCGTCAGCCCGGTCGCCACCACCTGCCGGCTTGGCACGTCGATCACGCAGCCATTGCCGGCGCGGCTTTCCCGCCAGCCGCGCGCGGTGTTGGTCTGTCCGGCGGCGGTGACATAGCGCGGGCGGCCGTTTTCCATCGCCAGGCCGTTCAGGTGGCAGCGATCTTCGGGCCGCAACTCGGTGACGAATGGCGGGTGCCAGATCGAGCGGAAGCTGGCTTCCTCGTCGACGGTCGCCAGGCACGAGAACAGGGTGTTGACGAAGATCGGCCGCCCGTTCGGCAGCACGCCGACATCGTGCGCGAAGACATCGCCCGTGTACCAGGCCACCCGTGGGGCGAAGACCGCGTCGTGGTTTTCCAGTTGCTGGCCGGCGGGAATGATGTTCTCGAACCGCAATATGTTGTTCAGCCCGGCCAGGTACAGGCTGCGACCGGTCACCGCCACGCCGAGGCAGCGCTGGAACGTGCGCTCCGTCACGCTCAGGCGGTCCGGCGCGGGGGCGCCGATCAGGAAAAGCTTGCCGATCTGATAGGTGGTGACAGCGACGGAACCACCCGTCTGGTGCAGCCACGCCGCGAAGCCGGGCGATGCCTGCACGGAATAGGGCGGGGCGGAATCGCCCTCGCTGGTGATATGCGCGCTCATGCGGGAAAATGATCCTTGGTGGAGAAAGCCGCGACGTGATCCGGCCGCGCCGAACGGGCCCGACACGATGGCCAGGCGCCCAGTCGCCGGCCGGACCATTGCAAGATAGCCCCGACCGCTGTCAGGCTGCCACCCGAAAGCGGACCCCGAGCCGGGTCATCGAGGAGACCAGGACATGCGCTACGGCTTCTACCTGCCAACCCGCGGCCCGACCGCGACGCGCGAGGGGGTTCTGGCCCTGGCCCGCGAAGGCGAGCGCCTGGGCCTGCATTCGGCGATGATCGCCGACCACGTCGTGTTCCCGGTCGAGAGCGGATCCGCCTATCCCTATACGATCGACCGCAAGCATCCGGGCGGCGGCGACGCGCTGGAAGCCTTCTCGATCCTGGGCGTGGTCGCCGGCGCGACGGAAAGGCTGCGCCTGGTCACGTCGGTCCTGGTGCTGCCGTACCGCAACCCCGTGCTGACGGCCAAGATGGTGGCCTCGTTGGATGTCCTGTCCGGCGGGCGGGTGACCCTGGGCGTCGGCGTGGGATGGCTGAAGGAGGAGTTCGAGGCGCTGGACAGTCCCGACTTCGACCGGCGCGGCGCGGTGACGGATGAATGGCTGGCCATCTTCAAGCAGCTGTGGACGCAGTCGCCGGCGACGTTTGATGGCGCATTCTATCGCTATGCCGACATCAGGTGCGAGCCGTTCCCGCTGCAGAAGCCGTATCCGCCGATCTGGTTCGGTGGGCATTCGCGTGCCGCCCTGCGCCGCACCGCTCGCCATGGCGACGGCTGGCATCCGGTGGGTGCCATCGCCGCGTTGCCTCTG
>CAYZKM010000471.1:0-4265 GCA_964478525.1 uncultured Bifidobacterium sp. | reverse complement strand
TATGCCAACGGCACCGGCGAGGATGGACCGATGATGCGCCGGTTCCGCTATCTGCAATTGCTGACCGCAGAAGCCCGCGACGCCTGGCAGCCCCGCGCTCCGGCGGGGCAGTCCGTGTTCATGGTGCCCAACTTCATCGACACCACCCGCTTCCGCCCCGGCGACCGGGCCGCCGCCCGCGCGCGCTTCGGCCTGCCCGCCGACGCGCTGATCGTGCTATGCTGCGCGGCCATCCGACGCCATCACAAACGGATCGATTTCCTGCTGCGCGAATGCGCCGAGGCCTTGCCTCGGACCGGACGTGATGTCCTTCTGGTGGTCGCCGGCGGGCAGGAAGCGGATACACACGACATCATGGCCGAGGGACGGACCTTGCTGGGTGACAAAGTGCGGTTTCTGCCCGACATGCCGCGCGAGGACATGCCCGCCCTGTACCAGGCTGCCGACCTGTTCACGCTGTCGTCCCTGCACGAGATGTTCGGCATCGTCCTGCTGGAGGCGATGGCCACCGGCCTGGCGGTGCTGTGTCACGATACCGCGAATTTCCGCGCCATCGTCGGCCCGGCCGGCGCCTATCACGACATCGCTCAGCCGGGCGGCCTCGCCGAGGGGTTGATGGGCCTGATCGATGCCGATACGCGCCAGGCCCTGGCCAGCCGGGCGCGCCCGTGGGTGGAGCAGCATTTTTCCACCCCCGTCGTGGTGCGCGACGTCATGACGATGTACGACGCAGTCGTGGGCGAACCCGTGCATGGCTGAATCCGTCAGCGTCATCATCCCGGCCTACAACGCCGCCCAGCACATCGAGCGCACCATCGCGAGTGCCCTGGCACAGAGCCATCCCGTGCTGGAAATACTGGTCGTCGATGACGGGTCGCGGGATCGCACGCCAGAGATCGTGGAGACGATGCCCGCACCGGTGCGGCTGATCCGCAAGCAGAACGGTGGGCCTGCCAGCGCCCGGAACCTGGGCGCGCGGCAGGCGCAAGGTACCTGGCTGGCCCTGCTGGACGCCGACGATTTGTGGTTTCCCGACAAGTTGCGCATGCAGCTTCTGTCCGCCGCCGACGACCAGGTGGGGATGGTGCATTGCCTGCCGGATCACCGCGACCAGGTGGTTGCCGACCGCCTGACATTCGAGATGATGTGGGAACAGAACTGGATCATCAACTCCTCGGTGCTGATGCGCCGGGTCGTGTTCGAGGAGTTGGGCGGGTTCAACGAAGCTCCCGAGCTGATCAGCGTCGAGGACTATAATCTGTGGCTGCGCGTCGCCGCGTCGCGATGGGTGATCCAGACATGCCAGCAGAAGCTGGTCCACTATACGCGCGGCATCGGCATCTCGTCCGACTTTGATCGTTTCATGGCCGCGTCCATCTTCAACATCCAGGATATCGCCGAACGGCTGGGACTGCCTGCGGCGATAGTGCGCAAGAAGCGCAACCTGATCCTGCATGAATTCGGACGACGCGCGCTGTATGAACGCAACCTGCCCCGCGCGCGGGAGATCCTGCGGGAACTGGCCGCCAGCGAGCCCTCGTTGCAGAACGTCGCCTATTTCGGCCTGTCCCTGCTGCCGCGCAGCGCGCTGGATGTCCGCCGTCATCTGGCCGGCCGCTTCGCCCGCAAGCCCGCAACCGCTTTTCCCGCCAGCGCCGACATCCCGGACGCCCAGCGGGATGCCGACCGGCTGGCGCTGGAGGAGGTGGGGATCAGCGACACCGCGCTGATCGGTGCGGGCCAGCATGACCTGGCGACCGAGGAGAGGCTGCCGCAGCCGGTCCTGATCGTGACCATCGACGCCGAGGAGGAGTTCGACTGGTCACGCCCGTTCTCCCGCGCCGCGACCGAGGTCACGTCGATGCGGTCCCAGCACCTGGCCCACCGCGTGTTCGAGCGATATGGCACGATCCCCACCTATATGGTCGACCATCCCGTTGCATCGCAGGACGAGGGCCGCGCCCCGTTGCGGGAATTGCTGCAAGGCGGCCTGTGCGACATCGGTGCGCAGTTGCACCCGTGGGTGACGCCGCCGCTGGTCGAGAACGTGTCCACCCGCAACAGCTATGCCGGCAACCTGCCCGGCGCGCTGGAATTCGCCAAGCTGCAGAACCTGACCGGAGAACTGGAGTCGGCCTTCGGCGTCACGCCGCGCATCTTTCGCGCCGGGCGGTATGGCATCGGGCCGAATACGGCGGCGATCCTGCGCCACATGGAGTACGAGGTCGACAGCAGCGTCGTCCCCTGCTGGAGCTTCCGCCAGCAGGGCGGGCCGGATTTCCGCCACATGACGGCGCGCCCGTTCTGGATCGACCGCGACCGTACCTTGCTGGAACTGCCGGTCTCGGCGGCGATCGTGGGCCGAGCCGCCGGCATGCCGCTGTCGGCGATCGCCCCGGTGTTCGATCCGCGTGTCGAAGGCACCGGGCTGCCGTCGGTCCTGGCGCATCTGGGCTTGCTGGAGCGGATCAAGCTTACGCCGGAAGGGATCGCGATCGACGAGGCCAAGCGCCTGGTCCGCTTCATGCGCGAGCAGGGTCACCGCGTCTTCGTGCTGACCTATCACAGCCCGTCGCTGGAGCCGGGTAACACGCCCTATGTCCAGACACCGCAGGACCTTCAGCGTTTCCTGGGCTGGATCGACGAGTTCCTGGCGTTCTTCACCACCGAGATCGGCGGCCGTTGCGCAAGCTGGCGCGAGGTGCGTGACACGCTGCGCTGCTGACGTACCGGTCCGCTATGCCGGGGCCACCAGCTCGGCGCCCGGGGCATGCTCCAGATGGCATGCCGACATGTGCCCTTCCCCGACCGCCTTCAACACCGGCTCCTCGGTCTTGCAGCGGGCGAAGGCGAACGGGCAGCGCGTATGGAACCGGCATCCCGGCGGCGGGTTGATCGGGCTCGGCACGTCGCCGGTCAGGATCATGCGCTGGCGCTTGATCGTCGGGTCCGGCACCGGCACCGCCGACAGCAGCGCGCGGGTATAGGGATGGTGCGACTGCGCGAACAGGGTACGGCGATCGGCCAGCTCGACGATCTTGCCCAGGTACATCACCGCCACGCGGTGGGTCAGATGCTCCACCGTGGCCAGGTCGTGGCTGATGAACAGCAGCGCCAGGCCGAGTTCATCCTGCAGGTCGACCAGCAGATTGATGATCTGCGCCTTCACCGACACGTCCAGCGCGGACACGGCCTCGTCGCAGATGATCAGGTCGGCGCCAGGGGCCAGCGCGCGGGCGATGCCGATGCGCTGGCGCTGCCCGCCCGAGAATTCGTGCGGGAAGCGCTGGATCGAATCCCGCGGCAGCCGGACCTTGTCCATCAGCTGCGCGACCTTGTCGTCGATGTCCTTCCGGCCGCTGGCCAGGCCGAAATTGATCAGCGGTTCGGCCAGGATGTCGCGCACCCGCATGCGCGGGTTCAGGCTGCTGAACGGGTCCTGGAAGACGACCTGCACGCGCTTGCGGATCGGACGCAGCTTGCCGGCGGGCATGTTGTCGATCCGCTCGCCATCCAGGCGGACCTCGCCGTCGGTGATGTCGAACAGGCGCAGCAGCGCCTTGCCGACGGTCGACTTGCCGCAGCCGGATTCGCCGACCAGGGACAGGGTTTCGCCGCGGCGGATGTCGAAGGAAACGCCGTCGACCGCGTAGACCTTGGCCGTCACCTGCCCCAGCAGCCCGCCATGGATCGGGAAATGCTTCTTGAGGCCTTTGACATCGAGAAGAACGGGCGCGGTCATTATGCAGCCATCCGGCGTTCGGCGTGGTGACAGGCAACCAGGTGCGCGGGACCTTTGGTCTCGATCGCCGGTGCCACCTGGCGGCACAGATCGGTGGCGATCGGGCAGCGTCCGGCGAAGGCGCAGCCGATGATGGGCCGGCGCAGGCTTGGCACCAGGCCCGGGATTTCCGCCAGCTTGGTTCGTCCGCCGTCATCCAGCGATGATCCGAGCTTGGGGACGGCGCCGATCAGGCCGCGTGTGTAGGGATGCATCGGGCGGAGGAAGATCTCCTCCACCGCCGCTTCCTCGACCTTGCGGCCGGCATACATCACGACCACGCGCTGGGCCATTTCCGCGACCACGCCCAGGTCATGGGTGATCAGCATGATGGCCGAGCCCATGCGGGTTTTCAAATCGCGCATCAGGTCGAGAATCTGCGCCTGGATGGTCACGTCCAGCGCGGTCGTCGGTTCGTCGGCGATCAGCAGCTTGGGGTCGCAGGCCAGTGCCATCGCGATCATCACGCGCTGGCGCATGCCGC
>CAYZKM010000470.1:0-4269 GCA_964478525.1 uncultured Bifidobacterium sp. | reverse complement strand
CCCGACCGAGCCGGTGGAGAAATCGACCTCGGCCCCGTCCTTGGCGCGCGAGGGATAGGGCTGCACGCCGCCGAACTGGCGCAGCCCGGCCATCTTCTGCTGGTTCTGCCGTCCGAACAGATAGTTGATGGCATGAAACACCGGCCCGGCATGCGGCTTGACCGCGATGCGGTCCTGCGGGCGGGCGATCTCGAAATACAGCGCCGCCAGGATCGAGATCGAGGACGCGCAGGACGCCTGATGCCCGCCCACCTTCAGCCCGTCGCGGTTGGGCCGCAGATGGTTGGCGTTGTGGATCATCCAGGCGGACAGCCACAGCAGCTTGCGTTCCAGCTGCTTCAGGATATGCACGCGGCGGTCCGCGGCGATGGGCGCGGCAGGCAGGGTCGTCAGCGGTGCGTTCATGGCGGTGTCCTCCCCCAGCTCGTTCGTGATCATACAATCCTGATCGGGGCAGCGGAACCGGGATGCGCGGGCATGGCTGGCCAGCGAATCCCGGGGATCATCAGGCGTCAGTCCGGCGTCGGCGGCACCCGGAAGCGCCCGGGGATGGCACCGTCACAGGCCGGCGGACGCGGACCGGTTCCGGCGGGATCGTGCGCCGGGCACGGCCAGTCATCGGTGATGTCGCGCAGCGTCACCCGCGCCACGCCGCGGTTGTTGGCATAGGTGTCGGCGAACCAGCTGGGGATCGCGTCATTGACATACAGGAACAGCTCCCCGTCCTTCGACGCCACGAACACGGACCGAAGCTGCGGGCGGGGGATCCGCGCCTCGCGGAACAGACCCGTCGCGGCGCGGGCGGCATCGTCGTCGATGGGTGACGAAGCGCCCTGCTTCTGGCGCGCCATGATGGCATCGAACGCCACCTGCCGGATGCTGTCCAGCCGTTGCGGCGCCGGCAGCGGCGCGATGGGCACAAGCGGGAACTCGGTGCCGCCATGGCGGCCGATGCGGGCGATCGGGGCGAACCAGTTCTGATTGAGCCAGCGCTTGCTCAGGAACGCGACCCGATGGATCAGCGTATCGGTGGCGAAGCCGCCGACATCGGTGCGGATCGACCTGTCGAACCAGTCCGGTTCCCCCGCGGGGTTTTCCAGCACGATCTCGTAATGATGCCCTTGCCGCAGCATCAGCCCGGAATTCCAGCAAGGCGCGCTGACCGTGAACGGGAGTGCCGCGTCCAGGGCCGGCTGCCCGGGCGGCACCTCGCGCCGGATCGCGCTGTCCTGGCACAGCCCGCCCAGGACGGACCGGACCTGGTACTGCGCCTGCAGCATCAGCGGCCAGGCCACCAGGACCGTGGCCGCCAGCCCGGTGGCCGCCAGGGTCAGGATCGGCAGCAGCGTCAGCGCGAACCGGCGGTACAAGCGCACGATCGGGACCGAGCTGCGCAGCCGGCGCGCCAGGTCCAGCAGCCACCAGGTCGGCGGCACGGTGTCGCCTTGCTGGAGCCGGCGCCTGGCCAGCGCGCCGCACAGCGCCCCGCTCAGCAGCCCCGCCGCCGCCAGGACCCAGGATGCGGTGATGACGCTGTGATCGAGCGCGTGCGGCAGCACGGCGGTCGACAGCCGCGCGAGAATGGCCAGCACCAGGAAACCGGCGGATGCCAGGCCGTAGCGCCGGATCTGATGGCGCTTCCATTGCGCGTCCAGGGCGCGGATCCGGTGGCCCAGCGTGTCGTTCCACGACGCCGCCGCCCAGTCATGGATGCGGACCCGCAGGACCGCGCTGTGATGCCAGGCGCGCCAGAACACCAGCAGCAACGGCACGGCGAGCAGGGTGTGGCGCAGGACCGCGTCCAGCCAGACGCCGAGCATCGCGGGCAGGAACGGGCGCAGTAGGGTGACGAACGGGGCCAGCACGTCGCCCAGCGTGGTGTTGGCCACCGCCCCGCGGGCCGAGGCCGACATGTCGTCCAGCAACGGCAGCGCGGCGAGCGCCAGCAGCGTGAACAGCATGACAAAATACAGGACACGGCGCCACCACACCAGGTCCAGCGCCCGCGCGCGGCTTTCCCACCGTTCTCCGCGCGGGATCTCGCCGTCCAGCAGGACCCGCAAGGCCTTGGCGGTGGCGCTGATCGAGGTGCGGACACGCTCGGGGCGCCGGAACGGGACCGGAATGTTTTCCTCGGCCAGGATATCCACGGCCGTATCGACGGAAACCGGGGCGTAGCGGTCCGATCCGGACGCCATGCGGCGCACCACGCTGTGATGCAGCAGGGGCGTCCAATGGGTCGAGCCCTCGAACCCGATGATCGCGTCCGCCGCCTGCTGGGTCGGCAGCATCAGGCGCGCCAGGCTGCGCGGCTGGTAGCGGTAGAAGACGCCCGCGCCGGCGCGGGAATCATAGGCGGGGCCATCGAAGGATGCGATCGCGCGATAGGTGTCCAGCCTGGCGTGGTCGAAGCGCAGGCCGTGGCGGCGCGCCTCGTCGATCATCCAGACCAGCGGGATGTGGGCAAGGCGGTCGTCGGGATAGCCGCCGCCGACATTGGCATGGACCCCGGCGAACCAGACCTGCAACAGCCGCTCCCCGGACAGCGATTCCCCGTGCGGGCGACCCTTGGGCGGTTCGTTCCAGCGAATGGGGTGGAAGGTGCGGCGTTCGTCGTCCAGCGACAGCGCATGGCGCGCGACCTGCACGCAGGCGGGCAGGTCGGTGTCGGCGAAGCGCATGGGCCAGACCCATTTGTTGACCGCGATGGTCAGCTCATCGATCGGCAGGCCATAGGCGCCGACGGTGTCCCACACGCCGACGAAGGCGATGGTGCAGCGCCGGGCCGACGGTGCCGTCTGCGCATCGGTGGGCGTCTGCCCCCAGATCCCGCGCCAGGCCTCGCGCACCGCGCGGAAGGCGCGCGTGAGGGGCGGCTGCCTGAAGGCGACGGAGCGGTGGCGGCGATAGGCCGCAAGGGCGAGTTCGTCGAACCGTTCCTCGGAATCATAGGGGATCAGCCCCTCGGCCTCGATCAGGCCGCACAGCAGGCGGATGGTGAAGGCGCCACGGCTGAAGCCGAACGCGAAGATGCGATCGCCGGCGCGATGGTTGCGGCAGAGGAACTTATAAAGGTCGAGAACGTTTCGTTTCACCCCGATCCCGAGGGCGAGACCGATATAGCGCAGCGGCTGGAAGGACGACGTGCCGACGCCGTCGTCGAAGCTGGCGATCTGGTCGCCGCCCGTCAGGTCGAGCGCGTCGTAGACCCGCCAAACATTCGTCTTGGTTGTACTGGCGGCACTATTACCCGTCCCGTCCGAGCACAGGACAATGTTGCGACCCACGGCGCGCGGCTCCCTGGTATTTCTTCACCGCAACAGTATTGGGCGGCGGGTGGGGGTGCAAGTGGGCGGGAACGGTCAGCCCGCGCCGCGGGCCAGCTTGCGCACGGCCGACGATGCGTTGCGCTTGCCCTCGCCGGCATAGTCCTCGTGCCAATCCTCGATCTTCGCGGGATCGTACAGGTAGTTGACCATCATCGTCGCGCTTTCGCGCGCGCCCTTGGCCGAGGTGTCGCCTTCCATGTTCAGCCGCTCCACCCGCGCCCCGTTCGACAGGTGGAAATGCGCCACCGGATCGCGGGCGCGCTTGCCGTTGCCCTCGTGCAGCAGATAGCGCGCGCACAGCCGCGTCAGCACCGGTTCGGCGGTCTTGCGCAGGCCCGGGGCCTGCCACCATTCCGCGGTCGCCAGGATCGCCGCCAGCGCCGCCGCACCGTTGTCGGCCGGCATCGCCGATTGCAGGCTGGTGGCCTCCTCATCGGTGACCAGCCCGGGATCGTTGGCCTTCAGGGCCGCGTCCAGCCAGCGGCGCAGACCGGGGACTGGCGAGAGGGTGGCGAAGGTCTTCAGGCTGCGGAACTCGGCCGACAATTCCTCGACCACGCGCTTGATCAGGAAGTTGCCGAAACTGATTCCCGCAAGCCCCGACTGGCAGTTGCTGATCGAGTAGAAGATCGCGGTGTCGGCATCGCGCGGGTCCAGCACCGGGGCGTCCTCGTCCAGCAGATGCTGCACGCTGCCGGCCAGGCCGCGCACCAGCGCGACCTCGACGAAGATCAGCGGCTCGCCGGGCATGCGGGGGTGGAAGAAGGCATAGCAGCGGCGATCGGAATCCAGCCGGTTCTTCATGTCGCGCCAGGACCGGATCGCGTGCACGGCCTCGTAGTCGATCAGCTTCTCCAGCAGCGCGGCCGGGCTGTGCCAGTCGATGCGCTGCAGTTCCAGGAAGCCGATATCGAACCAGGCGGCCAGCAGCCCGCGCAGA
>CAYZKM010000469.1:0-4277 GCA_964478525.1 uncultured Bifidobacterium sp. | reverse complement strand
TCGTGGGTGGGGACGACTGGTGCTGGGCTGCATCGGTGCCGGCGCGCCGGCGGCGTGGGCGGGCGGGCCCGGCGACTATAACGCCCAGGGCGAAAACTATTCCGGCGTTGCCGCCATCACCCAGACCGGCAAGGGAACCTGGCGGATCAGGTGGGAGATCGGCGGCGAGACCTATAGCGGGATCGGCATCGGCGACGGCAGGACCCTGGCGTTCAGCTTCACCGGCAAAAGCGGCAGCGGCACCGCCTTGTATGTGGAGAATGCCACCGGCGGCTATGACGGGATCTGGGCCTACCGGCCCGACAAGGCGGTCAGTATCGAGACCCTGACGCCGCGCTGAGCACCGCCACCGCCTGACGCAAAGGGCCATCGCATGACCGAGACCGACCTGTTCGAAATCATCGCCACCACGCGCTCGATGCGCCGGCTGAAGCCGGATCCGGTGCCGGATGCGCTGATCCGGCAGGTGCTGCAGGCCGGGGTCTGTGCCGCCAATGGCGGCAACATGCAGAACTGGCGCTTCCTCGTGGTGCGCGATGACGCGATCAAGCGCCGGGTCGGGGCGCTGTACAAGCGGGCGTGGGACGAGCAGGTCGGCCCGCGCTATCGCGCCGGGGCACCCGCGCCCGGCGTCTCGGCCGAGAAGTTCGACCGGATGCTGGCCGCGGCGCAGTACCTGGCCGACCATTTCCACGAGGCACCGGTCTGGATCGTGCCCTGCGGCACCGCACCGTCGCGGTCGCGCACCGCGGGCTCGTCTGTCTACCCGGCGGTGCAGAACATGCTGCTGGCGGCCCGCGCGCTGGGCCTGGGGGCGACGCTGACGACGCTGTACCTGGCCTTCGAGCAGGAGGCCGAGGCGGCGTTCGCCCTGCCCGAGGGCGTGCACAGCTATGCCATCCTGCCGATCGGCTATCCGATGGGCCGGTTCGGCCCGGTGCGGCGCACGCCCCTGGCCGATGTGGTGCATGGCGACCGGTGGGGGGAGGCCTGGCCGGGGGCCGTCGATTCCGGCGCGACGAAACTCTGACAATAGACGCCGCGCGCCCGATGTGGGGATCATTGCAAAAAATCACGATTCATTAACCAATTTCAGGCCAGTGTGTCAGGTGTAACCTTTTCACAAGATTGTCTGGTATATTATCCTGAAGTCAGAAAACGAGACGATCCGCGGCCGCCGCTCCGGCCCGCCTCCCCGGCTGCCGCCCCCGCGCGCATCCCGGCAGGCCGCCACGCCCTGGACGCTGGATACAACCCTCGTTGACCCGGACGCGGACCCTGTCCAGGGCGATGGCTCCAGCGCGGAGCCAGCCCCGGCCTCGCTCGCGTCCGCGCCGGACAAGGGGCCGGACAAGGGGGAGAGTGTCATGGCCGCCAGCAAGACGTCGTCCTCGTCGGGCAACGCGACCGCCACGGTAACGGCGGCCGCGGCCATCGCCGCCTATGCCGCCAGCCCGGCCATGACGGCGGTGGCCATCACCGATACATCGGCCAATATCGTCCGCTCCCTCGACCTGCTTGCCCCGCTGGCCAAGGCCGGGCGGATCAAGTCGCTGACACTGTCCGACAGCCAGGCGATGACGATCACCTATGACCAGCTGAACGCCGACAGCGCGGTGATCGCGCTGCTGCCGTCGGGGGCCAATCTGGTCGTGGCCGCGGTCACCGTGGCGCAGGCCGCCGCCGTCCAGGGCAATGCGAAGGTCAAGACCTTCACCCTGCGCGACAGCGCCGCCGCCGTCGCCACCGCGCTGGACCTGCTGAACGCCGATTCGAAGCTGACGGCGGTGACGCTGACCGACAGCGCGGTGCTGGCCATCACCTACACGCAGTTCGCCGCCGACAAGACCATCCTGGGCAAGCTGCCATCGGCGGCGAAATACACGGTCTCGGCGGTGACGGTCGCGAAGGCGGCCACGGTGCAGGCAGCCACCGCCGTCACCGCGTTCAGGATCACCGACACGCCGGCCAATGTCGCCGGGGCGGTCAGCACGCTGAAAGCCTATACCAAACTCAGCGCGATCGCGGTCGCCGGGTCCGCCGCCGACGTGACGCGCACCCTCGCCACGCTCGCCACCGTCACGACGCTGGCCTCGATCGGCCTGACCGACACCACGACGCTGACCGTCACCTACACCCAGTACCAGGCCTATGCGACGACGCTGGCCAGGCTGCTTCCCGCCGACACCATGGCCGTCACCGGTGTGACCATCGCCGGGCTGTCCGCCGTGGCGGCGGACCCGCGTGTGTCGAAGCTTACGGTCAGCGACACGCTGGCCCATATCGGCGCCCAGCTCGATACGCTGGAGGCGCTGGCCAAAGCCGGCCGCCTCGGCGCCATCGCCGTGACCGATACCGCCCAGACCCTGACGCTCGGCGCCACGCAATATGCCGCCGATCAGGATGCGATCCGGCTGATGACCGGCGCGTTCACCATCCAGCAATCCGCCGCTGCCTCGACCCCCGCCAGCGCGGGGAAAACGACGTCGGGGGCCATCAACCTGGTCTGGGATGCCAGCGCCCTGGCCGCCCCGGCGGCGTTCCGCACCGCGATCCAGTCCGTCGCGTCGATGTTCAACCAGCTGATCGCCAGCCCGATCACCGTCAACATCGAGGTCGGCTATGGCGATGTCCGCAACACCGCGCTCGATTCCGGCCTGATCGGCGAAACCTTCGTCAATACCGGGCTGTTCACCAGCTTCAGCCAGTACAAGACCGACCTGATCGCCCACAACACCTCCACCGCCCTGACATCCGCGCTCGCCGCCCTGGCCGATCCGGGCGATGGCCGCACGATCTTCGTCCCCGGCGCGCAGGCCAAGGCGCTGGGGGAGATGGCGCCCACCGCCACCGCGCTCGATGCCTCGATCGGGTTCGCCGCCGATCCGACGGGCACGCTGTACACCTACGATCCGGCCAACCGCGCGGTGGCCGGCAAATACGACCTCATCGGCCTCGCCGAACACGAGATCATCCACGCGCTCGGCCGGGTCTCCTACGATTGGGCGACGACGGCGTTCGACCTGTACCGCTATGCGGCGCCGGGTCTGCGCGTGGCCGCGAACGGGACGGCCGCCTATGCTTCGGTCGATGGCGGGGCGACCAGCCTCGGCGCCCTGTCGACCACGGGCGACTATGCCGACTGGGCGTCCACCCTGGTGCCCGATGCGCAGAACGCCTTCTACACGACCGGCGTCATGCAGCCCTTCTCCACCGCCGATGCCACCATTCTCAACGCGCTCGGCTATGCCTTCGCCGCCGACGGCACGGTGAATACGGCGACCGTGTCCGCCTATCTGTCCGGCCAGTCGTCATCGCCGGCCTTCATCCCGCCCACCGCGAGTGGCGCGGCCACCATCGTCAGCGCCACCTATGATGGCGCGATGGACAGCGTGTTCGACGATGCACAGGACCTGACGCCACCCGACCCGTTCGGGTCGGACGGGCAGGACCAGGCCTGGGCGGGGCAGGGGCATGGCATGACCTATGCGGGCCCGCAGGACTGGTCGCCGGCAGTACTGCCGATGATCCATGACTGCCATCAGTAGGGCGCCCGCGCGACGAACACCCTTCGTAGCTTCGACAGCTAGCGCATGGCTGAGCGGATCGCGGCCAGGGCATCGTCGGCCCTGCCGCCGTCGGGGCCGCCGGCCTGCGCCATGTCCGGACGCCCGCCGCCGCCCTTGCCGCCCACCGCCGCGGCGGCTGCGCGCACCAGGTCGACGGCGCTGAACCGCCCGGTCAGGTCCTTCGACACGCCGACGACGATGCTGGCCTTGCCCTCGGCCGTCGAGACCAGGGCCACCACGCCGGATTCCAGCTGCTTGCCGATCGCCTCGGCCAGGCCCTTCAGGTCGCGCGCCGGGGTGTCGCCCATGTTGCGGGCAGACAGCTTCACGCCGCCGATCTCCTCGATCTCGGACGCCGACCCGCCGGTCGCCAGCTTCTTGCGCAGATCGGCGACCTGCGATTCCAGCTTCCGCCGCTCCTCCAGCAGCGCGCCGATCCGGTCTGCCAGTTCCGCCGGCGACGCACGCAGCGCGCCGGCGGCCTCGTTCAGCCGGGACTGGGTTTCCGCGACCATCGCCTCGGCCGCGGCACCGGTCACCGCCTCGATCCGGCGCACGCCGGCGGCCACGGCGGACTCGGCCACCACCCGGAAATAGCCGATATCCCCGGTGCGGCGGACATGGGTGCCACCGCACAGCTAGATCGACCAGGCGGTCTTGTTGCCATCGGGCGCGCCCATGGCGACGACGCGCACCTCCTCGCCGTAT
>CAYZKM010000468.1:0-4277 GCA_964478525.1 uncultured Bifidobacterium sp. | reverse complement strand
GACGATCGGCTTTCATGCGGCGGCCTGGGATGGACCACACGGCGGCGGCAATATCGACCTCACCCCATGTCGCTTCCAGCACCTCGTTGGTCCGTGTGGCGGTCAGGATGGCGAAGCGAAGGGCCATGGCCGACATGCCGGGTTGCGCGGCCAGGGCCGGCCAGAATTCGCGCATCCGCTGCCATGGTAGGGCAGGGTGGTGGCGCGTCTTCCTGACCTTCTCACGGGCTGGCAGCAGGTGGTCCAGGTGGCCTTTCCATCGGGCCGGGTTATCGGCACTGCGCCAACCGCTGACCTTGGCGTAGTCCAGGATCGCCTCGATGCGACCGCGCAATCTGGACGCCGTCTCTGGTGTGGTGTGCCAGATCGGCCGCAGGACGGCCATGACGGCGTCGGTATCAACGGCATCCACGGGCTTGCCGCCGATCGTCGGATAGGCGTGGGCCTCCAGCGTGCTGCTCCACTGGTCGCGGTGCTTGGCGTTCTTCCAACTGCTCGCGTGCGCGGCGAGATAGCTTTCCGCGGCCTGCTGAAACGTCGTGATTGAGGCTGGGCGTCGGGCGGACCTGGCGGACCGCTTGGCGGCCAGCGGGTCTATTCCCTGGCGCAGTTGTGCCCTGCACTCACGGGCGGCGTCGCGCGCCTCTGACAGCCCCACGTCTGGATATGGTCCGAGACCCATCCAGTGATCCCGGCCATCCACCTTCCATCGGAAAAGCCATGATCTTTGCTCCGGTCCGCGCACCTGAAACCACAGCCCATCGCCGTCGCCGTGGCGACCGGTTGTGACCAGTTTGCGCAGACCCAACACCGTCAACCTCGCCATGCGCCGGCTACCCCCTCACATTGTCCGTCGAACTGTCCAGCCTACGCGCCGGTCTACCCCGGCAACGTGGATTATGGCGCACTGATATGGACGCCCGTGGACATTGGTAATGGAAATGCGAGGGAAATCAATCGCATTTACAACGGCTGCGCACGCGAGCGGACGTAAGTTATAATCCCACCCCATCCGCCAGAATTCCTGTTTGAAGTGTCTCTCCGGCCATAGCGATGCGCGTAAAACCCTATGATCTTTGGGGGTTTTCGGGTCGACCTCATGACTGACGCCTGGTCGAAGGCCGCCATTCTGGTCTCTCTCCGGCCCAAAGTCTCCAAACCTCATGACTTCCTGGATTTAGTACGGAATTCGAAGAGCATTGTAATAGCGTGTGAAACCGAACGAACCGACAAGTGCCGCTTCGCATTCAATCCTGGTGACAGACAGTGCCTGGGTTCGAAGTCCATTCAGAAGCGCGCAAAGGCTAGCAGCCAGACCCCCATCAAGAGCCGTTCAATCCGTGACCGTCACCGGCCGCGGACAGGAACGCCAACCCGCTGCCGGATGGCCTCCCACAAGCCACCCTGCGAGCTACCATGGTTGCCAACATGCGGACCTACAACGCGTTGGAGTTCAGTGCGGGCTGGCTAATGGATTGATACACGATCTTTTTGTCCGTGATCACGCGGGCCGGGTATCATGTTCCGGAGAGTCAGGGAGTAATCAATACACCCAACCGAGCGAATACTGGGCCAAGGGGCGTAGGTATTTTCCTCTGAACCCAGTAACTTCCAGCCATGGATACCGCCGCCCTCACCATTGCCACGACCACCGCGCCGGAACCGTGTGCGTGGTTCATGGCGTGCGGCCAAACTCAGGTCACCGAGGCGTGGGGTTTCCGCACCGCACCCGGCGGCGTTCACCTTTCCAAGACCATGATGCTGGCTGACCTGCGCGCTGTGATGGACCGAGCGGGCGTGGGCACGCCGGGGGATGTCGAGCAGGTCGTCCTTGTCGACAATGCCCTGGCGAAGAATACTGGAACGGCGCGTAAGCTGGCATTGTCGCGTTTGAACACCCTTTACGGGATCGTCCGTGCCCACCCTATCCAATCCGCGATGCTGCAACTGTGGCGTCGGGACCCGCGTGGCCGACCATTGCTCGCTATGCTTTGTTCACTCGCACGAGAGCCAGTTCTTCGTGATTCCGCCTCTCCCATCCTCTCAGCGACACTCGGGACGCCGCTTCGCTGGCCAGAAATTGCCGAGGCGGTCGAAGACCGACAGCCCAATCGGTATTCCCGGAAAATGCTGAAATCTCTGGCGCAAAATTGTGCCTCCTCGTGGACACAGTCCGGCCACCTACAAGGGAAGGTGAGCAAGCGGCGGGCGCAAGCGGAACCATCCCCGGAATCCGCGGCGTACGCCGCCCTATTAGGGGAGCTCGCCGGTTTCGGCGGACCGGCCCTGCTTCATTCCCCTTGGATGGCAGTCCTGGACCGTGCAGATGCCGACCTCCTATCGCTGCTGCGCCGTGCAGAAGCGCTCGGCCTAACCCGTGTTCGGGCAGGTGGCGGTGTGGTTCAGATCGACACGCGCCGCCCCATGGCGGATTTCTTGGAGATACCCGAACTTGCCAACGGTTGACGATCTACTAGGCCACTTCCGCCGACAGGTGGCCCTGCCTTGGTCAATGGACATCGCGCGCGACTATCGCGTGTGGATTATGTGCTACGAAAAGAGCCTCGAACGCCGCGTGCAGGGCCGCCTTCCTGAATTCGAGGCACTGGCGCGCACCAACGGCCACGGCTGGGCAGCCCTCAATCTGGCTCCCATCGTCGCCCCCTGGCTCGCATCGCAAGAGCTGTTTGAGGCGCTGGCCGAGCAGCCCGATGAACTACCGGGCATGCTCCCGGATTTCGAAGATCACATCTCCACAACGGTCCAGGAACACCTGGGGACGTTTTCAGACAACGACATCCTGGCCTTATCGGGTACGGGCGCGCTGTTCGGCCTGCTCCGAATATCAACTCTGATCGAGCGGGTCGCGCCATCCATCCATGGCCGACTCCTCCTGCTATTTCCAGGACGTCACGACGCCGGTTCCTACCGCTTGCTCGATGCCCGCGATGGCTGGACTTATCGCGCAACTCCAATCCCGCCATAGTCGAGCCAGGGCAGGAAATCAGGTCAGGATCGTCAAAGTGCTTAACCGTGACGTCTTTCAGAAATCACCAGAAGAATACCGCATCCCGAACGAGGGGGTGGCAAAGATCGCCTTTCCCCCACCACCTGGCCCGCTGACCGACACCCTGGCAGACGAACTCCGTACCTTCATCACCGATGGGGAGTTCGGTCGCGGACTGTTGCGCATTCTTGAATCGTTCCGGGGCGGCCTGGGCCATGGCAACCAGAAATCCGTCTGGATCAGTGGCTTCTACGGTTCCGGCAAGTCGCATTTGGCAAAAATGCTGTGCGCGCTCTGGACCGACCAGCCATTTCCCGATGGCTCCAGGCCGACCACCCTTCTCCCGGAACCGTCCGCCGAACTCATCGCGGAACTGCGCACCCTCCGAGCCGCCGGCGATCGGCATGGCGGTTTGCATGCTGCGGGCGGCTCGCTCGGAAGCGGATCGGACGACCCCAAACTTGCCACCCTCGGCATCGTCCTACAGTCCGTCGGCCTCCCGCTGGACTACCGAGCGGCACGCGTCGCCTTCTGGTTGGCCGATGAAGGCATTCTCGACAAGGTCCGGGCCAGACTCGGTGATCGCTTCGAACGCGCCATCCGGAATTTCGTGCTCTCGACCGATTTCCGCGAAGCCGTCCTGGCCGAGAAGCCATCCATCGCTTCCGATATCCGTGATCTGTCGGACCGCCTGAAGGCCGATTTTCCCCAACCGCCGGAAATCACCGTAGCGGACCTGTCCTCCACCATCCGCCGTGCGCTCCTCCTCAATCGGAAAGAGCTCCCGCTCACGCTCGTGGTGTTGGACGAAGTCCAGCAGTTCCTGAAAAATGATCCGGGTCGCGTCCTGGCCGTGCAGGACATCGCCGAGCGGTTCGCGGCAGACTTTGATGGCCGTTTGCTGCTGGTCGCCACGGGTCAGCAGGCTCTGAACGAACTCGAAAACCTGCAAAAGCTGCTTGGCCGTTGGCGCGAGGTGCCCGACAATGTTGCGACCGAGATGACGCCGCTGACCGTGGTCATCCACCGGCTCTCCGGGGAGGAGAAGCCGGACGACGACGACGTGATCGACGGACAGGTCGACGAAGCGGACCAGCCCTGATACCCCCTGTTCGTCACCGAGCAACGACCGTTGGTCGGTGGTGAACACCCCCTCTGGCCGAAAATATGCCGGCCAGCCCGGCATCGACATGTATTGCGCGGCGTCCCGATCGAGCTAGCCCGGATTTCTCACACGTCGCCATCAATCATGCTTGGTGACGGCATCCGC
>CAYZKM010000467.1:0-4291 GCA_964478525.1 uncultured Bifidobacterium sp. | reverse complement strand
ATCACCGGCGCGCTGCACGCCATCGGCACCGCGGAACAGCCGGTGCCGCCGCTGAACCTGGTGGGCGATTTCGGCGGTGGTGCCATGTACCTGGCGGTGGGCCTGCTGGCCGCATTGCTGCACGCGCGGGCCACGGGCGAGGGGCAGGTCGTCGATGCCGCCATGAGCGACGGCGCCGCGTCGCTGATGGCCGCGTTCTATGGCCACATGGCCGGCGGGCGGTGGATCGACCGGCGTGCGTCCAACGGCGTGGATGGCGGCGCGCCCTACTACGGTGTCTACAAATGCCAGGATGGCAGATGGATTGCGCTGGGCTCGATCGAGCCGCAGTTCTTTGCGATCCTGATGCAGAAGCTGGGCATCACCGATTTCCCCGCACAGCATCAGCGCGATCCCGCCCACTGGCCTGGCCTGCGCGCGCGGCTGGAAGCGGTGTTTCCGACGCGCACACAGGCCGAGTGGATCACGTTGATGGAAGGCAGCGACGCCTGCTTTGCCGGTGTGCTCAGTCTGGCAGACGCGCCATCGCATCCGCACAACGTCGCGCGCGGCACGTTCGTCACCGTCGACGGCGTGCTGCAACCGGCGCCGGCGCCGCGGTTTTCCGCGACACCCGGCAGGATTCAGGAACTCGATCCGCGCATCGGCGCGCACAACGAAAGCGGCCTGGCCGACTGGGGATTCTCCGGCGACGAGGTGGCGGCCCTGCGCCGATGCGGCGCGCTGTAGAGACATTGATGGGACAAATGACCATGAGCGACTGGAGCAAGGTGACCCGGCCCATCCCCGTACCGAATGAATGGACCAGGCCATTCTGGGATGCCGCGAAGCAGGGGCGGCTGGAACTGCAGCGCTGCCAAAGCTGTGGCAATTTCCAGCACCCGCCCTATGCAACCTGCGTCAAATGCATCGGCACCGACCTGAAGTTCGAGGCGGTGCGTGGCGAGGGCGAGATCTATGCCTATACGATCATGTACCATACCGGCGACAAGCGGTTCGCCTCGGCCGTGCCCTATGCCAGCATCGTCGTGGAACTGGATGACGCGCCGGGTGCGCTGCTGGCCGCCAATCTTCTGGGTGTGCCGTATACGGAAGCCAAGGTCGGGCGTCGCGTGCAGGTCATGTTCGAGAAGCTGAACGACGACATCACGCTGCCGCAGTTTCGCCTTGCGGATACGGCCGGTTAGAGGAGGGGCGGATCATGTGGGAGAATCGTTGCAAGATCGCGATCAGCGGCATCGGGTATTCCAAGGTCACGCGGTCGGCCGACATTCCGCTGGCGGCGCATGCGCTGGAAGCCGTCAGGGGCGCGGTGGCCGATTCCGGGCTGCAAATGTCGGACATCGACGGGCTGGCCACCTATCCGGAACTGCCGGCAACAGGCCATGCCGAGGTGGACGGCATATCCGTGGTGTCGGTCAACTGCATGATGACGATGCTGAAGCTGCCGAACCTGACCTGGCACATCCAGGTGGGCACGACGAATATCGGTGGTGCGCTGCAGCAGGCGGTGAATGCGCTGCTGGCGGGTGTCTGCAAATATGCCGTGGTGTGGCGGGCGATGCACAACCCGCGCGGCACGTATCAGAACCTGCCCAGCGGCCAGGCGGCGGGGGCAACGCAGTTCACCGCGCCGTACGGGTTCGGCGGACCGGGCCAGGGCATGGCGGTTGCCTATACGCGCTGGCTGGAACGGCACAACCAGGATCGCGAGAAGATGGCGACCCTGGCGGTGACCCAGCGCAAGCACACGCAGCACAATCCGCACGCCTATTTCCACGGCACACCCCTGACCCGGGAAGACTACCTGGCCTCGCGCATGGTGGCCTATCCGTTCTGCCTGTTCGACTGCGACATCCCCGTGCAGGGCGCGGTCGCCGTGGTGCTGACCACCGCCGACCGGGCACGCGATCTGAAGCCGACACCCGCCTATATCGCCGGCTATGGCCAGCGCCTGCATTTCGAGGTGGCGGGGCGCATCGGCAGCCTGTCCAGCTATATGGAAGGCGGCAGCAGCTCGGCCAAGCTGACCTGGGAACGATCCGGCTTCAGTCCGAAGGATGTCGATGTCGCGCAGATCTATGACGGGTTCTCGGCATCCGTGATCTACGGGCTGGAATCCTACGGGTTCTGCAAGGAAGGAGAGGCGCTGGACTTCATCCAGGACGGCCGCATCGAGCTGGATGGCGCGCTGCCGTTGAACACGTTCGGCGGCAGTCTGGGCACCGGGCGTATCCACGGCCTGTGGCACATCATCGAGGGCGCGTTGCAAGCGTCGGGGCGTGCGGGGTCGCGGCAGGTGAAGGATGTGAACGTGTCGTTCGTGGGCGCCAGCGCGCCGATCGTGACAGGCACGACCTTCATCTTCGTGCGGGAGCCCTACTGAGCCACGATACCCGTCCGGAGGCCGGGACCTCCGGACGGGGCAGGCGGTTCGTCAGGTGAAGGTGAAGTGCTGGGGCATATCCTTCTCCAGCTCCTTCATGTGGGTGTAGTACTGCAGGAACCCGCCATTATAGTTGCCGTCCTGGCGACGGTTCGACTCGCCTTCGAAATTATAGTAACCAGGCGTGCATTCCTTGTTCCGGTTGGTCTTGCCGCGATGGCGGATCACCTCGTCCACCCACCACTGCTCGGTTTCCGGCTTCGCGTCGATCGTCGTGAAGTCGTGCGCGCGCACGAACTTGATGCAGTCCGCGATGTGCTGGCCCTGCGTCTGCAGCATGAAGGTCAGGTTGAACTGGAACGATGCCTGGTATCCGCCCATGATGAACAGGTTCGGATAGCCGGCCGAATGGATGCCCAGCACCGTGCGCATGCCGTCGGCATATTTCTCGTTCAGCTCAAGTCCGTTCTCGCCGCGGATATCGTTGTAGATACCGGTGACCTGCACCTCGAAGCCGGTGGCGTAGATCAGGACGTCGACGGGATATTCCGTGCCCTCGAACACCACGCCGCGCTCGTTGATCTGCGTGATGCCCTTGCCGTTGGTATCTACCAGGTGAACGTTCGGCAGGTTGAAGGCGGGCAGGTACTCGTCGTCATAGCAGGGGCGCTTGCAGCGGTGCATGTACCACGGCTTCAGCGCCTCGGCCGTCTTCCTGTCCTTCACGATCTCGTCGACGCGCGCATGGATGCGCATCTGATGCTCGATGTTCTGGTTTTCCTGGCGCTGGATCTTCACATCCCGCGGCAGGGCTGCCAGGTCCGCCTTCTGCTGTTCGGTCAGTTGCGGACCCTGCATGTGGCGCTGCAGGCGTTCCTTCTGCCAGCCGGGCTTCAGGCTTGCCGCCCATTGCGGATCGGTGGGAATGTCGTCACGGATGTCGATCGCCGAAGGTGTACGCTGGAAGACATACAGCTCCTTCGATGCTCGGCCGAGGCGCGGGATGATCTGCACGGCGGACGCGCCGGTGCCGATGATGCCGACCACCTTGTCCTTCAGCCTGGAAAGATCGGCGCCGGTATAGGCATAGTCGAAGCGCGATGTGTGGAAGGCGTGGCCCTTGTAGGTCTCCATCCCGTCGATCTTCGACAGCTTCGGCTTGGACAGCGTGCCGTTGGCGCAGATGACGAAGCGTGCGGACAGCGTGTCACCACGATCGGTGCTGACGCGCCACAGCCTGGCCTTGGCATCCCAAACGGTGGATGTGACGGTCGTCTGGAAGACGGCCAGGTCATACAGATCGTATTTACGCGCGATCGCCTGGCAGTGCGCGAAGATTTCCGGTCCCTTGGCAAAGAAGCTGCCGGGAACATAGCCGAGCTCGTCGAGAAGGGGGAGGTAGTCGTAGGCCGAGACGTCGCAGGCGGCGCCGGGATAGCGGTTCCAGTACCACGTGCCGCCGACATCGCCGCCGCGTTCCACAATGCGGATGCTCTCGACGCCGACTTCGCGCAGGCGCGCGGCGGTCAGCAGGGCCGAGAAGCCGCCGCCGATGAACAGGCATTCGACCGTGTCGTTGATCGGGTCACGCTGCTTGATCTCCTCGACCCATGGATCGACCTCGTACTTCGCCAGCTCCCCGGTCAGGTCCGAGGTGTATTGTGCGCGTCCGTCCGGCCGGTAGTTCAGGCGCAGGTCGCGGGCGTCGGCGAATTTCTGCTTGATCTCGTCGTAGAACGCCTGCGGCTTCTCGGTCGGGCGCAGCGGATCGAATGCCACGCGGACCGCGGCCTTGTTCGGGTCCTGGACTCGTGCTGGCTTTTGCTTGGTTTCAGACATCGGATGTTTCGTACCTTCTACAGCGTTCGATGATCGTATTAATCGCAACCATGGTCATGATGCACG
>CAYZKM010000466.1:0-4321 GCA_964478525.1 uncultured Bifidobacterium sp. | reverse complement strand
CTTTCGCTGATGCAGAGCCCCGATGCACCTATATCGTGTGAGAAATCCGGGCTAGAGGCAGCCGGGGGCACGGGTCAGGCCGGCCCGCCCCACCATGGCGTCCCGCGCGCGGAAGTGCCGCGGAAACAGCAGCGATGTGCGGATGCCATACTCATCCTGCAGCGCCACAAGCACATCCGCATTGCCGCAGTATCGTTTCGCGTATTCCTCGGCGACATGCTGCCTTTGATGGAAGGCGCAGGCGCGGGTATGCGGGCAGACCGCGCAGTTCTGCTCCAGGTACCGCCGGGTCACCGGCGGGGCGCGGTCGATCATGGATCGCTTCACCCCGTGGGCGCGGACCATGCCATCCAGCAGCACGGACCGCTCGGTCTCACGCGGGCGTCCGGTCGGGTGGGTCGACAGCGGCATGCCGATATCCGCCGCGATCGCCCGGGCGGCTTCGGGGGCCAGGGCAACCAGGCTGTCGCGGGCGTGACGGCGGCCGGCGATCCACTGCCATAGCCGAGCACGGAGGTGGCTGAGATGGATGTTGGTCATTGTAATGCGGAGTCTTATCAAAACGGTTCGACAATGATGAAAGCCGGTGTCGCGAATGTCGGGCTGAAACTCGATTTGTGTAACTTCTCGCGGTGTGTGTACAGTTTTGTACCAGCGATTTCCTGCGGAATCCTTACAGTTCGTAATTTGGGTCGTTACGTACGATTCTGGGACGCATCCCGTGTCCAAATAAACGATTCAGGCCCTGCAGGCCCCGGTTGACGCCCGCCTGGCGGCGGCGCATCAAGGTCTGAACAGGGGGAGACCACCATGGGCATCCGCATTCACAACCTGTATTGCGACGAAACGGGCGAGTCGCACTGGCGCGACGTCCAGATCGACTGGATCGAGGAGAATGACGCGGGCAAGCTGTCTGCCCGCCTGCCCGCCACCGGCATCATCTTCCGCCAGACCCAGGCCGAGCATGACCGTCCCTGGCATCCGGCGCCGCGGCGGCAGTACATCATCAACCTCGATGCCGGTGTCGAGCTGACCGCCAGCGACGGCGAAGCCCGCGTGATCGGCGCCGGGGAGGTGATCCTGGTCGAGGACATCACCGGCAGGGGCCATCTGTCGAAATCCGTGAACAACCAGATGCGGCACTCGATCTTCGTGCCGATCGAATAGAGGGGATGGTAACCGATGAAAATTCATAACATCTATGTCGACGACAACGGCGAGACGCATTGGCGCGACATCGAGGTGCAATGGGTCGAGGAACGCAACGGCAGCAAGCTGTCCAAGCGCCTGCCGGCCACCGGCATCATCTTCCGCGAGACCTCGGGCGATTACGACCTGAGCTGGCACCCTGCCCCGCGCCGGCAATACATCATCAACCTCGATGCCGGGGTGAAGATCACCGCGAGCAGCGGCGAGGCGCGGGAAATCGGCGCGGGCGAAGTCATCCTGGTGGAGGATATCCGCGGCAAGGGCCATCTGTCGCAGTCGATCGGCGGCAAGATGCGCCACTCGATCTTCATTCCGATCGACTGACGTCCCGCGGCGGGACGGGTGCGGGATGCCTCACCCGTCCCCCACCCTTCCCGACAAAAGCGGTTTCCGTCAAACTCCGCCACCAAATCGACAGGAGGACACCGCAGCCATGGGCATCACCGCCGAACTTTCCGCCTTCACCGCCACGATGCAGCTGGCGAGCCTGCCGCCCGAGGTGGTGACACGGGCTCGCTTCCTGGTGCTGGACCTGGTCGGCAACATCGTCCGTGCCCGCCATGACGCCGAAAGCACGGCGTCCTTCCTGGCCGCGGCGCGCGCGATGGGCATGGCGTCGGGCAATGTCGGCGTGTTTGGCGATACCGCCCGCTATACCCCGGCGGGCGCGGCGTTCCTGAACGGGGCGCTGGCCCATTCGCTCGACTTCGACGACACCCATGCCGCGGGGTCGCTGCATCCGGGCGCGCCGGTGATCCCCGCCGCGCTGGCCGCCGGCGAGATGGTCGGCGCGTCGGGTGCCGATGTGCTGGCCGGCATCATCGCGGGGTACGAGATCACCTGCCGCGTCGCCCTCGCTTTGCCGGCGGGCGAACATTACGACCGCGGCTTCCATCCGACCGCGACCTGCGGCGCCTTCGGGGCTGCTGCCGCCGCCGCCCGCGTCTTCGGCCTGGACGCCGCCGGGATCGAGGGCGCGCTGGGCGCGGTGCTGTCGCATTGCGCGGGCAGCCTGCAGTTCCTGGTCAACGGCGCCTGGACGAAGCGCTCGCAGGTCGGCTGGGCGGCGTGCAACGGGCTGATGGCGGCAACCCTGGTGCGCGAAGGCTTCAAGGGCCCGACCGAGGCGCTGGAAGGCAAGCACGGCTTCATGCGCGCCTATGCGCCGAACCCGACGCCGGAACGCGCGGTGCAGGATCTGGGCACGGTGTGGGAGCTGATGAACACCGCCGTGAAGCCCTACCCGTCCTGCCGCTATGGCCATGCCGGCATCGACGCCGCGCTGGCGATGCGTGCGGCCAACGACCTGAAGCCGGGCGAGATCACCTCGATCACGCTGGGCCTGCCGAAATCGGGCATGCTGCTGATCGGTGCCCCGGCCGAGAAGAAGGCCGACCCGCGGAACACCGTGGACGGGCAGTTCAGCGGCCCGTTCGTGATCGCGGCCGCGCTGGCGACCGGGGCGATGGGGTGGGACAGCTACCAGCACCTGAACGATCCGGTGATCCGCTCGATGCTGCCGAAGGTGACCTGCGCGTTCGACCCCGAGATCGAGGCGGAGTTCCCGACCAACATGTCGGGCAAGCTGACGATCGAGGCGCGCGGGCAGACTTTCGTGCAGAAGGTGGTGGTGCCCAAGGGCGAGCCGTCGAACTTCCTGACCGAGAACGAGCTGCGCGCAAAGTTCCACGGCCTGGCCGACGCGGTGCTGGGCGAGGAACGGGCGGCGAAACTGGCCTCGACCGTGCTGGGGCTGGACACCACCAACGACGTCGCGAGCCTGGCGCGCCACGCCGCGCCGCTGATGCCCGCGCGCCTGGCCGGGGAGTAGGGTTTCGTTCCGATATTGGATCGTACTTGTCGGCAAAGTTTACAACTTCGTTCTACATTGCGAAAGGTTTCCTGAAACAACCAGACAGCGCGTTGATATCGTGTGGTTTCATTCCCATGGCATAATAGTTGCGTTAAGTATGCACGGGGACTGACTGGCTTTCACACACGATCTGTTTGGGGAAATTTCATGAGAGCACTCCGCCTGGCATCAGCGATGGCCGTCGGCCTGTCGACGGCCATCGCCGCCACCTCCACCGCCAATGCCGCACTTTCGCTGACCGCCGCCGGGGTCAGCCTGGGCTTCAACCTCACGAACGTCGTGACCGGCTTCCCCGGCGCCGGCATCGGGCCGCTGGGGCTGGCCGTCAACAGTGACGGCAAGATCATCATCGACTCGTCGTCGGACCAGAAGAACTACGTCTTCAACAACGTCGACAACCAGACGGTGGCCAGCGCGGTCAGTTCGACCAGCTTCACCTACTTCCCGCCCGCCTTCGCCTACTCGCCGGTGACCGGCAAGGTCTATGGCAGCACCGGCTTCAGCGGGCAGTTCCTGCAGCTGAACAATGACGGGTCGGTCAATCACATCATCTCGCCGACCATTCCGATCACCAACGGGCTGTGGGCCAACCCGGTCAATGGCCATCTGATCGGCGCGGGCAGCGGAATCTGGGACATCGACCCGGTCACCGAGACCGGACGGCTGATCGTTAATGCCAGTTCCGACGGCGTGACCGTGTCGGCCGACGGCACCAAGGTCTATCTGTACGACGGGTCGATCTATCGCATCTCGGACGGCGCCTTCCTGGGCAGCTTCGGGTCGGTGGCGAATGCCGACGGCATGGGCATCATCTCCAGCTCCAACCCGGCCCTGGATGGGGACATCGTCGTCAACACCACCGACGGGCGGCTGGTGCTGGTCGATGCGACGACCTTCACCCAGACGGTCATCGCCTCGGGCGGGTCGCGCGGCGACTACACCGCGGCCGACTGGACCTCGGGCACGCTGCTGCTGACCCAGTCGAACGACGTGCTGCGGCTGTCCTGCGGGTCCAACTGCTCGGTTGGCAGCACCCCGGCGCCGGAACCGATCAGCCTGGCCCTTCTGGGCTCCGGCCTCGTCGGTCTCGCCGCCGTCCGGCGCCGGCGCGGCTGACACTGCCCTGCCGTTTGTCGGCGGATTTTACAGGGGGCGGCACCGTCTTGTGCCGCCCTTTTCTTTGCCCATGGACTTGTGGCGCGATCCGGGGTTCGGTGCGCCCCATCGCAGCATGATCCA
>CAYZKM010000465.1:0-4323 GCA_964478525.1 uncultured Bifidobacterium sp. | reverse complement strand
GACAGTCGCAAGGGCGGCGATGGAAGGGAAGGGCTCAGCCCGGGCGGCGGCGTCCCAGCCCGATCAGCCCGAGCGATCCGGCCAGCAGGATCGACAGGCTGGCCGGTTCCGGCACCGTGCAGGCCGGCACCGCGCCGTCGATGACATTGTCGGTCAGGTTGGCCGGGCCGAGCGTGGCGGATTGCAGGCCGTTGAAGGCATTGCAGGAGACCTGCGCGGTGATGGCGGTGTGGTTGTACAGCCCGATCGAAGCGCCGGTCCGGCTGTTGGCGAACAGGTTGCCGGTCACGTCCAGGCTGTTGGTGTCCCATACCAGCCCCTCGGCCGCATAGGACACCATGGTCGCGTTGTCGGTCCCGTTGCCCTGGGTGATGGTGTTGCCCGCGATCACGCCGACGCCGCCATTGGCCAAGTCGATGGCATAGCTTGTCGTCCCGCTCACCCCATCGTCCAGCACATTCCCTTCCACCACCGTCCTCGCCGCTCGGCTTTTGATATCATGTCCGATCAGCGTGCCCTCGAACTGGCTGTCGGTGACTTCCAGAAGCGCGAGCTGGGTGGCGTAGATCGCGTGCTCGAACCCGGCGCGGGGGCCGGTGGCGACGCCATTGTCCTGGAAGACCGAGTTGCGCACGATGACCGAGCCGGTGCCGGCGATGGCGGGGGTCGCGAGGATGCCGTCCTGGTTGCCGATGAAACGGGATCCGGTGACCAGCAGGTTGCCGCCCTGATAGCGGATGCCGGCCCCGTTGGCGCCGTCGTCGTCGGACACGGCGGCGTTGGTGAACATCAGGTTGCTGACCGTGGTGTCGGCGTTGACCACCAGGAAGCCCTTGCGGTTGGCCAGCGTGGTGGTGGCGGTGAACACCGGCGTGCCGCCGACGCCGATAAGGGTCAGCGGCTTGTCGATGGTCGCGGTCTGGTCGGTATAGGTGCCGGCCTGGATGGCGATGGTGTCGTTGGCGCTGGCGGCGGCGACGGCGGCGGCCAGGGTGGCGAAGTCCTGTCCGGCGCCCACGGTCAGCACCGTGGCGTGCGCCGCGGTCGAGCCCATCCCGGCCGGGCCCATCAGCGCCAGGACGGCCGCGATCAGGCCGCCGGCGTAAGGGAGGGTTTTCATGCGATATTCCTTGCGCGGCGCCCGCGCCATGGCGTGGCGCTCGGGATCGGCGTGGCAGTCAGTTACCACCGCCGATCGCGGGCCTGCCGTTAAATCCGCCCCGCGCCGCGTCAAACCATCGCGAAATCGGCTACCACACGGGCGGTTCGTGCAGCTTGATGATCTGGCCTTCCAGGCCCGGCGCGGCGGGCGGGTAGGCGGGGGTGACCCGGGCGTCGTGGCCCGGCACGATCAGGTCGCGATGGCCGGCCAGGCGGTTGATGCGGCGATAGCCCTCGATCATCACGAACAGGTCATAGAAGATGGCGAAGGGGCGTTCCTCGTCCACTTCCTCGAACAGATGCACCGCGTCCGAGGCCAGGATCACCCAGCCGCGCCGGGTGTGCACGCGCAGGATGGCCTGCCCGCGGGCATGGCCGCCGATCAGGATGAACTCCAGCCCCGGGGCGAGCGTGACGTCGCCGTCGTGGAAAACCATGCGGTCGGCATAGACCAGGTCCACCAGCTGCTTGATGTCATCGGCGCGATAGGCGGCGCGGAAGCGCGGATGCGACATGTCGCGCCCGGTGACGTGGATCATCTCCTGGTCCTGGATATGGAACGTCGCGGCCGGGTAGTCGTCCAGCGTGCCGACATGGTCGAAATGGGCATGGGTCAGGATGACGTCGGTGGCGGTCGCGGCGTCGATGCCCAGCTTGGCCAGCGCGGCGTTGGGGCGGATCAGATAGTCGTATTTGCGGCCCATGCTGGCCGCGCCTTCGGGCGTGAAGCCGGAATCGACGATCCAGGTGCGTCCGCCGCCGCGGATGGCATAGGTGAAGAAGTCCAGCCCCTGCAGCATCCGGTTGGGATCGCCGCCCAGGAACAGATGGGATTCGGCCCGCAGGTCCTGTTTGGCATAGCGGATCGCGAAGATTTCATAATGCGGCAGATCGGTCATGGACATCTCCCGGTTGTTGCGATCGGGGCCGATTGTATCACCGCGGCCGGGGTTACGTCAGCGCGCGCATCTTCTCCAGTCCGGCCTTCAGCGCCGACTGGAACAGCACGTGATCCAGCCCATAGGCCAGCATCCGGTAGCCGTGGCGCCAGTATTCCTGGGCCCAGGCGTCGTTCATCGCCAGGATGCCGGCGATCTTGCCATGCGCGCGCGCGGCGGCAGCGATGCGGCGCACCGCGGCCAGATAGTCGGGATGCTGGAACTGGCCGGGGATGCCCATGAAGTTGGTCAGGTCGAAATGCCCCAGCCAGACGACATCGATGTTGGGCGTGGCGGCGATGGCCTCGACGGCGTCCAGGCCTTCCACCGTCTCGATCTGGGCGATCGTCAGCGTGCGGGCCGCCGCCCGCGCCATGGCGGTGGCCGGGTCGGTCATGCGGTAGTCGTCATGGGCGATGCCGAACCCGGCCCCGCGCCGCCCGGCTGGCGGGTAATGTGCGCAGGCGGCGATATGGGCGGCTTCGTCAGCCGATCCGACCATCGGCACCATGATGCCATGCGCGCCGACATCCAGCGCGCGGGCGATGAAGTGGTATTCCCCGCGCGGCACCCGCACCAGCGGCGCCAGGCCGACGCCGCGGCTGCCGGCGATCAGCATCTTCATCGTCTCCAGGCCGGCACCCGTGTGTTCCATGTCGAACAGGGCGAACTCCGCCCCGGTCGCGGCGATGATCGCCGGCAGGCCCGGGGTCAGGAACTCCATGGCCATCGACCCGAAGGCCCTGCCGTTCCGCTGCAGCGATTCCTTGAGCATCCGTCCCCCCTGTCCCGGCTTGTGGCAATCCGCGCCCCGCCCGCATGATGGGGCGCGTTTTGATCCCAGGGAACCCGTGATGGCAATCGACAGCTACGACCCGCTCAGCCCGCCCGCGCCGCAGGAATGGCTGGCGGTGCCCGATCAGCGGCGGATCGACCTGGTGCTGGCCTATCACCACGCGACCGGCGAGAGGGGCGAGAACGAGCAGATGCACTGCCTGCTGCATGCGATCGTCGAGAACCAGGTGGCGATGGGCGATCGGATGCCGGTCGGGGAGAAGATCCGCCAGCTGATGGCCCAGGGGCTGGACCGGCACCAGGCGGTGCACGCCATCGCCATCGTGCTGGCCACCCATATGCGGCGCCAGGCCAACGCGATCCAGCGCAAGGGCGACGACGAACAGCGCTATTTCAGCGAGGTGCGGCGCATGAACGCGCGAAAGTTCCACATGGCGATCGACCAGGTGGCGATGCTGCGCGGCGGGGGGCCTGGACAATGACCATCACGACCTACGATCCGATGCAGGCACAGGACGCCGCCGCCTGGCTGGACACTCCGCCCGAGGAGCGGGTGCGCCTGGTCACCGAATACCACGCGGCGGCGGGGATGTCGGGCACCGGGCTGCGTGTGCATTGCGGGCTGCATGTGACGGTCGAGAACCAGATCGCGCAGCGGGATCCGCCCGAGACGGCCGAGAAGCTGCGCCAGCTGATGGCGCAGGGGCTGGACCGGCACCAGGCGGTGCATGCCATCGCATCCGTGGTGCTCGCGCACATGCGCAAGATGATCGGTCGCACCGCCGACCGTCCCGGGCGGGAGGCGCTGGCCGCCACCTATGTCAGCGGGTTGAAGCGGATGAATGCGCGCAAATGGCTGAAATCCGGCTGACCGGGCCGTCCGGCTTGCCATCCGGCCGGGGCGCGCCCTAAGACCGGGCGGATATCCCCAACCCCTGGACCCGCCCGGGCGATCCCCCGGCGGTCGGAGAGCCCCATGGACCAGCCCCAGCTCGTCGATCCCCATACCGAAATCCGGCAGGAGGTGGCGAAGCTGTGCGCCCGCTATCCCGGCGAGTACTGGCGCAAGCTGGACCAGGATCGCGCCTATCCGACCGAGTTCGTCCGCGCGCTGACCGAAGCCGGCTATCTGGGCGCGCTGATCCCCGAGGAGTACGGCGGCGCCGGCCTGCCGCTGTCGGCGGCGGCGGCGATCCTGGAAACCATCCATGCCGAGGGCTGCAACGCGGCGGCCTGCCACGCCCAGATGTATATCATGGGCACGATCCTGCGCCACGGGACCGAGGAGCAGAAGCAGACCTACCTGCCCGGCATCGCCACCGGCGCGCTGCGCCTGCAGGCGTTCGGCGTGACCGAACCCACGAGCGGCACCGACACAACATCTCTGCGTACCTTCGCTCGTCTGGACGGCGATCATTACGTCGTGAAT
>CAYZKM010000464.1:0-4347 GCA_964478525.1 uncultured Bifidobacterium sp. | reverse complement strand
CCCTCGGCCAAGGTGCGCCAGGGCAAGGCCCACGCCATCCGCGTCACGCCGGGCGGCTGGCTGCACCGCCTGTGCGGCAGCACCGAAATCGCGGTCAACTCCCTGCACAACCAGGGGATCGACCGCCTCGCGCCGGGCCTGGTGTCGGAAGGCGTCGCCCCCGACGGCACGATCGAGGCTGTGCGGGTCGTGTCCATCCCCGGTCGCGCCGCGCCCGGCTTCGCGGTGGGCGTGCAATGGCATCCCGAATACGACTGGACGGCGGATGCACTGTCGCGCGCCATCTTCGCGCAGTTCGGGGACGAGGTCCGCGCCTATGCGGAACGGGCGCGCCTGGGCGGCGTGTCGGTGGCCGCCGACTGATCATCCCGCGGCCCTGATCGCGCCATACCAACCGGCGCGCGCATCGCCTATGCTCCCGCTCGGCACACGACCGGACCCCGACATGGCCAATCCTCCGCGCAAGCTGGCGTTCATCCTGGCGCCGACCGACCAGGGCACGCTGATCGTCAACCGTTTCGATTATAAGATGGTCGACGCGGCGCGCGGCTTCGGCGTCGGGTTCATGCTGTTGAACGAGGCATCCTACGACGCGGCCGATGTGGCGATGGCGGTGCAGCTGCTGGGCCTGCGCCGGCAGTATCACGGCGACGGGGTGGTGGCGCTGGATTGCGGGGCGAATATCGGCGTGTTCACCGTGGAGTGGGCCAAGGCCATGACCGGCTGGGGCCAGGTGCTGGCGATCGAGGCGCAGGAGCGTATCTACTACGCCCTGGCGGGCAACATCGCGATCAACAACTGTTTCAACGCGCGCGCGATCCATGCCGCCGTCACCGCCGTTCCCGGGCCGATGCGCATTCCCGTGCCCGACTACCTGTCACCGGGCACGTTCGGCAGCCTGGAACTGCAGGATTCGCCGGATGCCGAACCGATCGGCCAGCCGATCGACTACAGCGCCGAGCGGGGGGCGCTGGTGTCGGGGATCACGATCGATGCGCTGAACCTGCCGCGGCTGGACCTGCTGAAGATCGATGTGGAGCGGATGGAGCTGCAGGTGCTGCAGGGCGCGCAGCAGACCATCGCCCGCCACCTGCCGGTGATCATCGTGGAACGGCTGAAAACCCCGGTCGAGACGCTGGACGCGGTGCTGGCCTCGCACGGCTACAAGCGGTACCCGAACGGGCTGAACATCATCGCGATCCACCCCAGCGACGGGGTTGCCAACCATGTCGGCACGCGCGCGGGCGCATGACCCGCCGCGTGGGCCTCCCGCTGCTTGCCGTGCTGGGTGCCGGCCTGGCGCTGCGGCTGTGGGTGATGCTGACCCAGACCTATGTCGTCTTCGCCGACGAGACGTTCCAGTATCTGGAGCAGGGCCATCGCCTGGCCTTCGGCACCGGCGTGCTGCCGTGGGAGTTCCAGGACGGCATCCGGTCCTGGCTGCTGCCGGGCGCGGTGGCGGGGCTGATGCGGGTGGCGGCATGGTTCAGCGACGATCCGCTGGCCTATCTGCGCCTGGTGCGCGGGGTGTGCGTGCTGGTGTCCTTGGTCGTGGTGGCGGCCGGGTTCGACATGGCCCGCCGGCGCGAGGGGCTGGCCGCGGCGGTGCTGACCGGCGGGTTCTGCGCGCTGTGGTTCGACCTGGTCTATTTCGCGCCCTCGGTCCTGACCGAGGTGATCGCCGCCCATCTGGTGGTGCTGGCGCTGTGGCTGGGGGATGACGCGACGCGGCAGGGGCGGCGGCGCTGGGTGGCGATCGGGCTGTGCTGCGGGCTGGCGGTGGTGCTGCGGTTCCAGTACGGGCCGGCGATGGCGGTGGCGCTGGCCTGGCAGAACCGGCTGGACTGGCGGCGCTGGGGCGTGGTGCTGGCCGCCGGCGCCGCCACCGTGGCGGTGGGCGGCGGCGTGCTGGACTGGCTGACCTGGGGGGCGCCGCTGCAGTCGGTCTGGCTGAACCTGGTGCGCAACAGCGTCGATGGGGTCAGCACCGCGATCGGGGCGGATCCGGCGTGGTTCTATCTCGCCTACCTGGACAAGGCGCTGTGGCCGGCGCCGGCGGTGCTGTTCCTGGCGGTCGTCGGGGCGATGCGGGTACCGGCCCTGGCGCTGGCGGCGGCGGTGACGCTGGTGCTGCACGCCGCCGTGCCGCACAAGGAAATTCGGTTCATCTACCTGGCGCTGGCGGTCCTGCCGATCCTGGCCGGGCTGGGGGCGGCGGCGCTGCTGCGCGCGCTGGCGGGCAGGCTGGGCGGATGGCTGGCGCCCGCCTGCGTGCCCGTCCTGCTGGTGCTGGCGGCGCTGGCATCATGGTACAACGCCACCGGTCCGGCGCTGGCGGGGCGGTGGTCGTTCAACCGCGCGCATGTCGAGGCGTTTCTGGCGGCCGGGCGGCAGGCGGATCTGTGCGGGCTGGGTGCGCGGGACATGCGGCTGATCGACAGCGGCGGATATGCCTATCTGCACCGCGACGTGCCGCTGCTGTTCCAGCAGTTCGATCCCTCGATCGTGCTGGACGGGGCCCGCGTGCCGCTGCGCTTCGCGGTGATGCGCCATGGTGCGCCGGTGGACCAGGCGCCCGGCGCGGCGTTCGCCATGGCGGCGGGCCGGTTCAACTACCTGGTGGGCGAGACCGATGGCGGGCTTGCCGGATTCCGGCGCGTGGCGTGCTTCCAGGACGCGTCACGCGCGGACAAGCCGCCGCTGTGCCTGTTCCGCCGCGACGGCGGGTGCGCCGAGCGAGGCGTGTCGCCGTAGCCGGCACGGCGGCCCGTTCCCCGGATCGCGCGAGGGCGGGCCGCACAGCCGGTGTGCCCACCGCGCGACCGTCGCTACAGCAGGTCCAGCGGCTGCTTGCGCGCCGGCGGGCGATGGGCGGCATCGATCGCGGCCAGGTCCTCGGCCGTCAGCACCAGTTCGGCGGCTGCGGCGTTCTGGCGCACATGCGCCGCCGCGGCCGCCTTGGGGATCGAGATCACATGCGGATGCCGCATCCCCCACGCGATCGCCACCTGCGCCGGCGCGACCCCATGCCGAGCGGCGACGGTTTGCAGGGCCTTCGATCCGAGCAACTGCTTCACGGAATGGCCGAGGGGCGAATATGCCATGACGGCGACGCCGCGTTGGGCGCACCAGGGCAGCAGGTCATACTCGATGCCGCGGCTGTTCGGGTGGTACAGCACCTGGTTCGCCGCGCAACTGGCACCGCCGGGTACCGCGGACAGTTCCGCCATGTCGTCGGTGTCCAGGTTCGACACGCCCCAATGGCGGATCTTGCCTTCGGCCTTCAGCGTCTCGAACGCGGCCACGGTTTCGGCCAGGGGATGGCTGCCGCGCCAGTGCAGCAGGTACAGGTCGATCCGGTCGGTCTTCAGCCGTTTCAGGCTGCGCTCGCACGCCGCCGGCACGCCGCTGCGGGAGGCGTTGTGCGGATAGACCTTGGACACGATGAACAGTTTGTCGCGCTGGCCGGCGGCGGCTTGGGCGACCACCTCCTCGGCCCCGCCATTGGCGTACATCTCGGCCGTGTCGATCAGCGTCATGCCAAGCTCGATGCCCAGGCGCAGCGCGTCGGCCTCGGCGCGGGCATCGGCCTTGCGCTCGCCCATGTACCAGGTGCCCTGGCCCAGCGCCGGCACGCGCTCTCCGCCGGGCAGGACGACCTGGCGCATCAGCCGGCGGCCTGTTCGACGACGCGCATCACGCGCAGGAAATTGCCGCCCCACAGCTTGCGCAGCGCGCCCGCGTCATAGCCGCGCTTCACCAGCTGGGCCGTGATGTTGGCGCTGTCGCCGGCGTCGCGCCAGTCCGAGAACCAGCCGCCGCCATCGAAGTCCGAGGAGATGCCGACATGGTCGATGCCGATCCGCTTCACCGCGTAGTCGATATGGTCGCAGAAATCGGCGGTGGTGACGTCCTCGGGCTTGGCGTTCGGGCGCAGGAAGACCGACACGGCGGTGATCTGGATCACGCCCTTCACGTCGCGCACCACGTCCAGCTGCCAGTCGGTCATGTTGCGGGAATGGTCGCACAGGGCGCTGACGCAGGAATGCGTGGACACGATGGGCGTGCGGGATGTCTCGGCCGCCTGCAGCATCGTATCGCGGGAGACATGGGCGACGTCGACGATCATGCCGACGCGGTTCATCTCCCGCACCGCCGCCTTGCCCAGTTCCGACAGCCCGCCATGCTCGGTTTCCCGATCGCCGAGGTCGCGGCGCGGATTGCAGGAATCGGCGATGGCGTTGTGCCCGTTATGGGTCAGGGTGATATAGCGCGCGCCCAGGGCGCGGAAGCGGGCGATGCGGGACAGGTCGGCCCCGATGGCGATCCCGTTTTCCACCACGGGCA
>CAYZKM010000463.1:0-4354 GCA_964478525.1 uncultured Bifidobacterium sp. | reverse complement strand
GTCATAGGGCAGGCAGTCCCAGGCGGGGAAGCGCAGGATCTCGGCTTCCGGCATCACGAAGGCCAGGGTCTCGGCCATGCGGGCCATGCGGGCGTCGTCGCGCGCGACATGCAGGATGGCGCCGGAGAATTCGCGCCGCCGCTGCGCCAGCAGGAACGCGTCCCAGCCTTCCGGCGCGCCCCAGACCGTGACTGCCCCGGTCATCGGTTCAGCGAGTCCCGGATGCGCAGCAGCATGGGCGTGGCGGCTTCTTCGGGGATCGGACGCCGCCCGGTCAGCCAGTCGGCCAGGTCGACATCCGGCAGGTCCATCAGCGCTTCCAGCGCATCGAGGTCGGCATCGGTGAAGCCGGCGAGATTCGCGCGCACGAAACCGCCAATCATCAGGTCGTTTTCAAACGTCCCTCGATGAGTGGAGCGGAACAGGAGGCGTCTGCGCCGGGGATCGGGCGCGTCGGGTTCTGGTTCTGACATCAGGCTGCTGTCATATACAGGCCGTCCCAGACACTGTCAGCCCGTGGAACCCGATCCTCTCGCTCCTCTTTTCGCGCCCCTGACATCCCTGCGCGGCATAGGACCGGCGCTGGCGGGGCTGATCAAGCGCGCCACCGGGGGGGAGCGGGTGATCGACCTGCTGTTCCACCTGCCCGAATCCTACCTGGACCGGCGCCACCGTCCCACCATCCGCGATGCCCGGCCCGGCACCGTGGCGACACTGGCGGTCGAGGTGGTGCGTCACGAGAAGCCGGCCAATTCCCGCCAGCCCTGGCGCATCGTGGTGAAGGACGAAACCGGCAGCGCCGATCTGGTGTTCTTCCGCTTCACCCGAGAGGCGCAGATGCCGCCCGGCGCGCAGCTGCTGGTGTCGGGCCGGCTGGAGAGCTTCAACGGCCGCATCACCATGCCGCACCCCGACCACGTGGTGCCCGCCGACCAGCCGGACCGGATGCCGGGGCTGGAACCGGTCTGGCCGCTGACGGCGGGGCTGTGGCCGCGCCAGGTCGCCGCCGGCGTCGCGCAGGCGCTGGCCCGCCTGCCCGCGCTGCCGGAATGGCACGACCCGGCGCTGCTGCGGCGGGAGAAATGGCCGGCCTTCGTCGAGGCGATGCAGGCCGTCCAGACCCCCGCCGAGGCCCCGCCCGACCCGCACATGCGCGCACGCCTGGCCTATGACGAGCTGCTGGCCGGGCAGATCGCGCTGGCGGTGATCCGCGGCCGCGTGCGCGCCCGCCCCGGCCAGCCGCGCATCGGCGATTCGCACCTGCGCGACGTGGCACTGCGCCGCTTCGGCTTCCCGCCTACCGGCTCGCAGACCCGCGCCCTGGCGGAAATCGACGCCAACCTCGCCTCGCCACGGCGGATGCTGCGGCTGCTGCAGGGCGATGTCGGCTCCGGCAAGACGCTCGTCGCGCTGCTGGCGATGCTGCGCGCGGTGGAATCGGGTGGCCAGGCCGCGCTGATGGCGCCGACCGAGGTGCTGGCCAGGCAGCATCACCGCACATTGTCGCGGCTGTGCCCGGTGCCGGTCGCGCTGCTGACCGGGTCGGTGAAGGGGAAGGAACGGTCGCGGCTGCTGCGCGGGCTGCAGGACGGGTCGGTCCCGATCGTGGTGGGCACCCATGCGCTGTTCCAGGACGCCGTCGCCTACCACGACCTGGCGCTGGCGGTGATCGATGAACAGCACCGCTTCGGGGTCGGCCAGCGGCTGACGCTGGGCAGCAAGGGCGAGCAGACCGACGTGCTGGTCATGACCGCGACACCCATCCCGCGCACGCTGCTGCTGACCCAATGGGGGGAGATGGATGTCAGCCGCCTGACCGAGAAGCCGGCCGGGCGCAAGCCGATCCGCACCACCCTGCACTCGCTGGGCACGCTGCCCGACCTGGTGGACGCCGTCGCCCGCAAGCTGGAGGACGGCGCGCAGGTCTACTGGGTCTGCCCGCTGGTGGCGGAAAGCGAGGTGCTGGACGTCGCCGCCGCCGAGGAACGCTTCGCCGCCCTGGCCGCGCGGTTCGGCGACAAGGTAGGGCTGGCGCACGGCCAGCAGGCGCCCGAGATACGCGATGCCGCCCTGGCCGGGTTCGCCGCCGGGCGGACGCGGCTGCTGGTGGCGACCACCGTCGTCGAGGTCGGGGTCGACGTGCCGCAGGCGAGCGTGATGGTGATCGAGCACGCCGAGAGGTTCGGCCTGGCGCAGCTGCACCAGCTGCGCGGGCGGGTCGGGCGCGGGACGGCGCAGAGCTTCTGCCTGCTGCTGCACGAGGACTGGGTGAACGAGACCGCCCGCCGCCGGCTGACCATGCTGCGCGACACCGAGGACGGGTTCGCCATCGCCGACGAGGATTTCCGCCTGCGCGGCGGCGGCGACGTGCTGGGCACGCGGCAGGCCGGCGCGCCCGGCTTCCGCCTGGCCGATCCGATCGCGCACGAGCCGCTGCTTTACATGGCGCACCAGGATGCCGCCGTGCTACTCAGCCGCGACCCCGGATTGACCTCCGCGCGCGGCAAGGCGGTCCGGGTGCTGCTCCGGCTGTTCGAACGAACCGCCGCGATGCGGACGCTGGCCGCGGGATAGGCGGCCCGCGCGCGGCAGAATGCCGCTGATGACGCTTTCGGGGAACCAGGAACACCGTGCAGCCGACCGCCCGGGCCAGCCGCATTCCGGCTGCGGGGCGGACGCTATTTCGCCATCATCGCGGCCCAGCCTGGCCGTGATTTTTCAGGGAGTGGCTCCCATTCGCGCGCGGACCCTCGGATTCCGGCTGACCGCCACCACCACGCTCGCCGCCGTCGCGCTGGGGGCCGCCGCGCCCGCCTGGGCCCCGGCCTGGGCGCAGGGATCGTTCAGCCCGCTCGCCCCGCCGCCCACGGTGGTGCGGCCCGGGGACGGATCGGCGATGACCGAATGGCGCCCCACCGACCCGCCCGAGCGCGTCGGCCGCGTCGCGATGGTCACCGGCAAGGTGTCGTTCCACACCCGTGACGCCGATCAATGGGCGCCGGCATCGATGAATTACCCGCTCGCCGCGGGCAATGCGTTCTGGGTGGAGCCGGACGGGCGGGCGCAGCTGGACATCTCGGCCAGCCGGGTGGCGCTGGGCGGCGGGACGGAATTGCAGGTGACCGCGCTGGACGACACGGCCGTGGTGCTGGCGGTGCCGCAGGGCTCGGCGCTGGTGGATGTGCGCCAGCCGCGGCAGAACGAGACCTGGTCGGTGCAGACCCCGCGCGGGCTGGTCAACCTGGCCGGTGCGGGGCGGTATGCGGTGGTGGCCGGCGACGCCACCCGCCCGACTCAGGTGACGGTGCTGGAGGGTGCGGCCGAGATCACCGCCCCCGGCGCCGCGACGCGGGTGGAGCCTGGCCAGACCGTCACCCTGACCGGGCTCGACACGGTGCAGGCCGAGCTCGGACCCGCGTCCGTCCCCGCTGAACTGGCCGGGCTGCTGCCCGAGGCGCCGGTGCCGGCGGCCGTGGCACCACCCCCGTTGGCGTCCCCTTCGACGCCCCTGGCCGTGCCGCCGCCGCCGGTGGTCGCGCAGATGCCGGGCGGGTCGGGGCTGACCGCCTATGGGTCCTGGGCCGACAGCGCCGATGACGGGCCAGTCTGGTATCCGCGGGTCGATCCGGGCTGGGTGCCGTATCGCGACGGCCACTGGGCCTATGTGCAGCCCTGGGGCTGGACCTGGATCGACGACGCGCCCTGGGGCTTCGCGCCGTTCCACTATGGCCGGTGGCGCGACTATGATGGCCGCTGGGGCTGGTCGCCCGGCGGGGTCGCGCTGGTTGAACCACCGGTCTATGCACCGGCCCTGGTCACGTTCTTCGGCATCGGCGCCGGGGTCGCGCTGGGCGCGGCGCTGGCCGCCGGGTCGGTCGGCTGGTGGCCACTGGGCCCGCGCGAGCCGTACCGGCCATGGTACCGCGCCTCGCCGCGCTATTACCAGTCGGTGAACCGGTATGGCGGCTGGGGCGGACGGCCCGGTCCGCTGAACCAGAATGTCACCATCAACAACGAGGTCAATCGCCGGGCGGCGACGGTGGTGCCGGCGGGGGCGATGGCGGCCTCGCTGCCGGTGAACCGCCATGTGCAGGCGTTCGACGCGCGCAACCAGGCGGCGATCCGTCCGGTGGTCGGCGCGCCGCCGATCCGCCCGACCGCGGCGACCGCCGGGATCACGCCGAACGCGGCGCAGCGCATGGCGCTGCCGGCGGCTCCGGCCGGGTTCCCGGCCCCGGTGCGCGGGCCTGCCCCCGGCCCGGCGATCGGCGCGATGCCGCCGGCGAACGGGGCGGGCTTCACGCGACCCGGCCTGCAGGACCCGACGCGCGCGGCACCCGGCGCATCGTTCGCC
>CAYZKM010000462.1:0-4378 GCA_964478525.1 uncultured Bifidobacterium sp. | reverse complement strand
CCAGGTCTTCCAGCTGCATCAGCACGGTGATGGTGAAGCTGTCGTAGATCGAGGCATACTTGATGTCGGCCGGCTTGATGCCCGCCATTTCCCACGCCGGCGGGCCCGACCAGCGGGCAGCCGAGTAGGTCAGTTCGGTCTGGCCACCGGCCTGGTTCTTCGGCGCCTCGCCGACGCCGATCACCTTCACCAGCGGCCGCTTCAGGCTTTTGGCGATTTCCGGCTTGGTCACGATCAGCGCGCCGCCGCCATCCGAAATGACGCAGCAATCCAGCCGATGCAGCGGGCTGGCGATCATCGGGGAGTTCACGACGTCTTCCACGGTCACGACGTCACGCAGCATGGCGTGCGGGTTGTGCTGGGCGTGGTGCGACGCGGCGACCTTGATCCAGGCGAGCTGTTCGCTGGTGGTGCCGTATTCGTGCATGTGGCGCATCGCGCACATGGCGTACATGTTCGCCGTGGCCGGGCCGTACGGAAACTCGAACTGCATCTCGGCCTGGGCGGGATTGCCCGGGCGCGGCGCGGTGCCGGTCGCCATGCCCTCGCTGCGCGGACGGCCCGCCAGCGTGATCAGGCACACATTCGCCCGACCGGTCTTGATGGCCTGCAGCGCGTGGCCGACGGCGACCTGATAGGACGACCCACCGACATCGGTGGAGTCCATGTGCCGCACCTTCAGGCCCATGTAGTCGATCATCGACATCGGGCCCAGGCCCGGCGCGTCACCCGCGCAGTAATAGGCATCGACGTCCTGCAGCGTCAGGCCCGCGTCATCCAGCGCACCCTTGGCACATTCGGCGTGCAGCAAGGTGACCGACTTGTCGGTCGCCTTGCGTGTGGGATGCTCCCAAGCACCCACGATATATCCCGCACCTTTCAAGCTCATGCTTCGCTCCCTTTGCGACCGAAATCGTACGACCCGGTTCAGGCGGGGCGATTATACCGATCGGTAGCGGTTCGGCTACCCACGCGCTGGCGCGTCAGCCCATTCCGGCGGTTGCGATGCATGTCGTTCCACGTGGTCAACGGCTGGCGGGTGTGCGGGCGCGGGCGGGACGCTGATACAGCCTGATGGCGGGGCGGGTCGACAGGCCTGCCGGCGTGTTTCAAAACGCGCCGGCATCGGTGGATATCAAGCGGGACCCGGTTGCCGTCCACCCGCCCGGTCGCCGCCCGCATCGTCATCGCCAGCCTGGTCATCGCCAGCCTGGTCATCGCCAGCCTGGTCATCGCCGGCGTCGTCATCGGCCCCGTCGGCCATGTCGACATCGGCCCCATCTTCGCCGACCCCATCTTCGCCGACGTCATCGCCTGCATCGGCAACCACCGTCGCCCGCACCTTCCTCCCCTCCAGCCATTCCGCCGCCCGCTCGGCGCGCGAGAGCGCGGTGTCGACGGCAGCCATGGTCGTGGTCAGGTCCTCGCTGTCATCCTTCTCCCAGGCGCGCAGGCCCCACAGCCATACCCCGATCAGGCCGCGCACCTTCAGCTCCCCGCGCAGCCCGCCGGTCTCCGCCCCCGCCGCATTCAGCATCCAGCGCATGCTGCGCCGCGTCGCGCAGGCCAGGATCACGGCAGTGGCGGGGTCGCAGGGCAGCGCCCGCATGATCGCGATCAGCCCCGCCCGATGCGCCTGGAACGCGTCGTAGCGGCGCATCAGCAGGTCGAACAGCCGGTCGCGGACCGTGCCCTCGGCCGGCACGTCGGTCAGCACCGCCTGGTCCGCCATCACGCCCAGCCGCATCAGGATGCGGGCGCGGGACGGGAAGCGCGCCCGCGCCTCGGACAGGGACAGGCCGGCCTCGCGGGCCGCGGCGGCGACCGAGACATGGCGCCAGCCCCTCTCGGCGGCGATGGCAAGGGCCGCGGTGATCAGGGCGGAATCGAAATCGAGGTCGCTCATGGACAGGACATGGGGGTACTCGCCACGCCGCTCAACCGGCCAGTGCGCGCGAGCGGTCGGTTGCCGCCGCGATCGCCTTGCTCATGGCGGCCGGCCAGGCCGCCGGGTCCATCAGCACCTTCAGCGCCTCGGCTGTCGTGCCGCCCGGGCTGGTCACCGCAACCCGCAGCGCCGCGGCATCCTCGGGGCTTGCGGCCAGCAGCGCGCCGGAACCAGCCACGGTCTGACGGGCCAGCAGGCGCGCGAGGTCGGGCGGGATGCCCTGTTCCAGCGCCGCCTTCTCCATCAGTTCCGCCAGCAGGAAGACATAGGCCGGACCGCTGCCCGACACCGCGGTGACCGGGTCCAGCAGGGCTTCGTCATCGGCCCAGGCGACGACGCCGATCGCCTGCAGCAGCCGGTCGCACAGGGCGCGCTGCTGGGCGGTGACGGCGGCCGAGGGGGATGCGACCGTCACGCCCTGGCGCACCGCGGCCGGGGTGTTGGGCATGGCGCGCACGATGGCCGCGCCGGCGCCGAGCAGCGCGCGCATGCCACCGATGGTGCGCCCGGCCATGATCGACAGGAACACCGACTGGCCGGCGAACCGGGCATAGGCCGGCAGCGCCTCGGCGGCACTTTGCGGCTTCACCGCCAGCACGATGGCCGCCGGGGTGAATCCGGCGGGGATCGCGGCGGCATCCGCCACCACCGTCAGGTCGAGGCCGGCGAGGGCCATCGCGGCGGGCGACGGATCGACCGCGACCGAGGCCGACAGCCCCTGTTCCCGCCATCCCGCCAGCATGGCACTGCCCATCCGGCCACACCCCACCAACAGGATGGGGGGAATCGATCCGGTCATCCGCGTCTCCTCATGCTTCGCCCTGGCAATCCAGCATGGCCGCCTGCAGGGCTTCGGCAGGGGCCTTACCGCCCCACAGCACGAACTGGAAGGCCGGGAAGAAACGCTCGCATTCGGTGATCGCGATGTCGACCATGTCCTCCAGGCTTTCGGCGGATGCGCCCGGCGCGCCGCGCAGCAGGACCGCATGGCGGAAGACCGGCATGCCGTCCTCGGTCTCCATGCCGAAATGGCCGATCCACAGGCGTTCATTCGCCAGGGCCAGCAGCTCGTACAGCGGCCCGCGCTGCTTCTCCGGCACTTTCAGGTCGAAGGCGCAGGTGAAATGCATGGCGCTGATCTCGGACGACCAGCTGAAATACAGGCCATAGTCGCACCAGCGGCCGGGAACCTCGGCCGCCATTTCCGAGTCGCTGCGCCTCTCGAACGACCATTCATTCGCGGCGACGATCTGTTCCATGACATCGATCGGGTTGGCTGCCGTTTCGGGCAGCCGGGTCAGCGTCGCTGACATACGGGGTCTCCCGCCAGGAGGAAGGCCGAGTGCGGCGTCCCGCCGCGTCACGAATCCGACATGTTGTGGAATCGCCGCGGGTTGGCCACGAGACCTAGCCTATATGGGTGTTTCGCCGCGCCGCAAGGCCCTCGATGCGGGAACCGCGCGGATATCGCCCGCCCACCCCGGCGCCGGCCAGCCTATTCCTGCACGCGGGGCATGGTTTCCAGCGACGCCAGGCGGGCTTCGAGGACGGACAGGCGCAGTTCGACGTCCAGAAGGCGCGATTCGGCGGCTTCCTGCCCGGCACGGGCGTTGGCGGCCATTTCGGTCATGGCATCCAGCTCCTCCCGCCTGACCAGGTCCAGCCGGCGGATGGTTTCGTCGACTCGCGCGCGCACCATCGCCTCCGCCTCCTCGCGCAGGCCGGCCAGCGCCGAGATGGCACCGCCCGCCAGGCCGGCGAGATCGTCGAAAAACCGGGGCCGGTCGCTCATGGTGGGTTCCTTCACGCGGGGCGGGTCAAAAAGGGCGGCTTTCGCCGGCTGCGTCAGCCCCGTATAACGCGGCATCATGATCGTGGTCACTGGCGGCGCCGGATTCATCGGCTCCAATCTTCAGGCGGCGCTGTCGCGGCGCGGCCATGAAACCGTTGTCATCGACCGGCTGGGTTCCAAGGACAAGTGGCGCAACCTTGCCAAGCACCCGCCCTCCCGCGTCGTCCATCCCGCCCGGATCGACGAGTTCCTGGCCAACCGCCCGGCGGTCGAGATGGTGTTCCACCTGGGCGCGATCAGCGACACCACGGCAACCGACGGGGACTGCACCTGGGCAACCAATGTCGAGCTGACCCGCAAGCTGTGGGAATGGTGCGGCTGGCACGGAGTGCGGATGGTCTATGCGTCCTCGGCATCGACCTACGGCAACGGGGCGAACGGGTTCGACGATGATTTCTCGGTAGCGGCGTTGGAGAAGCTGCGCCCGCTGAACCTGTATGGCTGGAGCAAGCACGCCTTCGATCTGCTGGCCGCGCGCAGCCTGGCGAAGGCGCATGACCGCCCGCCGCAATGGGCGGGGCTGAAGTTCTTCAACGTCTATGGGCCGAACGAGTACCACAAGGGCCACATGGTCTCGG
>CAYZKM010000461.1:0-4384 GCA_964478525.1 uncultured Bifidobacterium sp. | reverse complement strand
AGCCCTTCCAGGCCGGACTTCGACGCCGAGACATGACAGCGGTTCGGCGTGCCGACATGGGTGGAGATGCCGGACAGCGACACGATCGCCCCGCCACCCCGGGGAATCATGTGCGGCACCGCGGCGCGCGCGAGGATGAAGGCGCCATCGAGGGCAACCGAAAGGATCTCGCGCCATTCCGCCAGGCTCATGCTGAGGAACGGCGTCTGGCGGCGCAACCCGGCATTGCTGACCAGGATGTCGATGCCGCCGAACGCGGATGCCGCCTCGGCCACCATCGCCGCGGTCGCCGTCTCGTCCGAGACATCCGCCATGCATCCAAGGGCTTGCCCGCCCATGGCATTGATCTCGGTCACCACCGCATCGACCGCACCCCGGTCCGCGCGGCCATTGACCACGACGGACGCGCCACGGGCAGCGAGGTCGAGGGCGATCGTGCGGCCGATATTCTTCCCCGCGCCGGTGACCAGGGCGACCTTGCCGGCGAAAGACTGTTCCAGCGTCATCTGCTTGCTCCGTCAGGGAGAAGTCCGGTCGTCCGGGCGGGTGCCGGCGCGGATGCGCGCCTGGTCAGCCGCGCGCGCGCCAGAACAGGTTCAGCGTGGCCGCCAGGATCATGCCCAGCGCCCAGCCCAGCAGCAGGGCGCTGTTCATCTGCAGCCAGAAGACCGCGAAGACCACGGCGATCAGGCTGACCGTGGCGCCGACGATCCAGCGCACCCAAAGGCCAGTCGTTTCGTTACCGGTGTCCATCGTCGCGTGCGTTCCTTGAACCGAGGTCGAACCACGGCGGCGATGGGCAGCCCATCCCGCAAGCGGCGGCATGATCATGGACGATCATGCCTTGCCGTTTCGTTTCGGTCGGTTCAGTCGTGCGCGCGCTTGGGGAACTGCATGCACAGCAGGTCGGCCCCGCCCGGGCCCGCGATCATCGACGCCGCCTGATCATCGGGCGCGACGAACACGCAGGAATTCACCCCCAGCAGCGCCCCGCCGGGCACGCAGGCGGATCCCGCGGTCACCAGCCAGAACTGCCCGCCGCCGGTGCGCGGATCGGGTCCGCCCACCCGGCCATTCGCCGGCACGGTATAGCGCCAGGTGCCCAGGCCGTCCTTCGTCTCCTCGATCACCGCGCTGGCGTTCACCCCCGACAGGGCGGCGAGTTCGGCATCGTTCAGCGGCGGCAGCGGCCCGCAGGTGGCCTCGCGGTGCTGGAAGCGGGCACGCGCCTCGCGCAGCTGCTGGCGATGCGCCGGCATGTAGCGCGCGCCGGGGTCCCAGGCATTGCGCAGGGTGAACCAGGACACGCCTTCCTCGGCGGCGATGATCGGGCCATAGGCCGAATAGCTGTCGGTGTAGTGGACCGCGACCGAGGCGACATCGTGGATGCCCATCCGCCCGCCACCCTGCACGATCACCTGGTACTGGTCGGCCTGGTGGAAATGCGGCTTCACGATCGCGCCGGCCTCTTTCTCGACCAGGAAGGCCATCGGGTAGACGATGTCCGCCGCCGGTTCGGCATCGCCGTCCTTCAGCGTGTTGCGGTTCTGCCCGATATAGGTCGTGTGCCAGCCATTGGCCGTCTTCCGGCGAGAGGTCTGGTGCGCGACGATGCTGTCTGCTGTCAGGATCATGGCCTGCCTCGATGTCTTGTCGTTGGCGTGATGCTACACCCGAACCGCCGTTCGGCGCCAGGGTGGGGCCAGGGTGGGGGCCGGCCGCGGGTCCCCGGGGTGGCCGATGCGGGCCAAGATGCTACAGACCATGCCAGCAGCAAGCATGGAGAAGGATCGTGGCATACAGCCCATTCGACCTGACCGGTAAGGTCGCCCTGGTCACCGGCGGCAACAGCGGCATCGGCCTGGGCATGGCGCGGGCGATGGCCGAGGCCGGCGCCGATATCGCCATCTGGGGCACCAACGCCGCCAAGAACGCCGCCGCCAAAGCCGCCCTGGCCGATACCTGCCGCCGCGTCGAGACGATGGAATGCGATGTCGGCGACGAGGCCGCGGTCGAGGCCACCTTCGCCCGCGTGCTGGACCTGTTCGGCCAGGTCGACGGCTGCTTCGCCAATGCCGGCGTGTCCGGCCGCGGGGTCACCACCTTCCTGGACATGACCAGCGAGGAATGGCGCCGGGTGATGCGCATCAACCTCGACGGCGCGTTCTTCACCTTCCGCGCGGCCGCCCGCCACATGGTCCAGCGCGGCGGGGGCGGCGTGCTGGCCGGCACCGCCTCGCTGGCCGCCATCGAGGCATCCCCGCGCAGCGAGCACTACTCGGCCACCAAGGGCGGCATGATCTCGATGACCCGATCCCTTGCGGTGGAGTTCGCCCGCCACGGCATCCGCGCGCACTCGATCCTGCCCGGCTGGATCGAGACCGACATGACCGAGAAATGGTTTCAAACGGATGGGTTCAGGAACAAGGTCGCCCCGCGCGTGCCGATGCGCCGCTGGGGGACCGGTGACGATTTCGGCGGCATCGCCGTCTACCTCATGAGCGCGGCTTCGCGCTATCACACCGGCGACACCTTCGTGATCGACGGCGGGTACTCGGCATTCTGAGGCAAGCACTGCCACGGAACGGGGCGGGCGGGCCGGCGGCACGCCCCACCCGTGACGTCCTGCCCTTGCCTACGGAATTTGTGCAGCAGCCACCAGCCGCTTCGGCGCCGTCATCCGCCAGCTCCGCTCGATCACCGCCGCCAGCTCCTCCCAATCCGTATCCACATCCAGCCAGACACCGATCCAGCCCTTGTGGCCGACATAGGGCGGGCGGAAGAACCGCTCTGCCGCGGCTTCGGTCAGCAGCGCCTGCACACCCGCCGGCGCCTTGCACCACACCGATGCCCGTCCCTGCACCGGATGCGCCATGGCGAAAATTTTGTTCCGCACACGGAAGGTCGGGATCTCCCAGGTCTCCCGCTCCTCGGCTTCGGGCAGGCGCAGGCAGATGGCGCGCAGCCTGTCGATCGGCATCCCGCGACGCCACGCGTCGGTCAGCAATCCAGCCGATAGACCCGGCGGGCGGTGTTGGCGAAAATCGCCTCCTTCTCGGACTGTGAGCAACCGGCGCAAATCCGCTTCAGCGCGTTGAACAGGCCGGCGAACCCGATGCCCATCTTCTCGACCGGGAAGTTGCTCTCGGCGATGCAGCGATCGGCGCCGAACAGTTCGACACAGGTCTCCACATAAGGTTTCCACGCCTCGGCCAGCTCGGCCGAGGTCGGCGGGCGGTCCAGCGCCATGTAGTCCAGCGCGGCCAGGCGCATCATCATGCCGCCCAGTTTCATCGTCACGTTCTGGCACTTTGCCAGCTCCGCGACATGCGTCTTCCACGTGGCGAACACCTCGGCCTGCTTGCCGGCATGGCGGCCATAGCCCAGCGGACCGCCGCAATGGCCCATGATGATGTTGGTCGACGGAAAGGCGCGCGCCAGGTCGGTGATATCGGGGATCTGCGGATGGAAGCCCCAGGCATCCAGCGACAGCCCCAGCGCGGACAGCCGCTTCATGCCGGCCCGGAAATCGTCGCGCAGATACAGCCCCGGCTGGATATCGGGCGCGCTGTTGCCGATGATCGGATCGGGATCGTATCCGCAGGAATGCCGCACGCCACGAAACCGCCCGCCGCCGGCACGGATATGCGCCTCCAGCACCGGGGTCACCCAATCGCCGGCGGTCAGATCGGCGAAACCGACGATGCCCGCGGCGACCTTGGTCTTGCCATAGCCGCCGCTGTCGGCCATCGCGGCGATGCCGGCCACGAACTCGGTCTCGCCGACCGGGCGCATCGGCACCGGCCCGTCATGGCGATACATCGAATGGCACTGCAGGAAGACCGATCCCACGATATTGTGCCCGGTGGCGCAGTCGGCCAGGAATTCCTCCAGCAGATAGCGGAAGGCCGGCACGTCCCACGACTCGCCGCGGGCGCCGCCGCCGGCGCGCTGCCACAGATGGTGGTGGGTATCGATGATCGGCAGGTCGGGATCGATGATCGGCTCCGCCACGGCCTTGGCCAGCCAGGCATCGCGAATGGGGAAGATGCGCCCGAAGGCGGTCTTGGTGGTGGCGCTCATGGCGTTTCTCCCGTGTCGGTGCGGGATTACGGCACGGACGGCGCCGCCGCTCAAGCCGGCGGGCCCGGCCGCGGGGGCGCCGGGTCTGGCGGCGAGGCATCAGCGATGATAGGGACCGCCGCACAATTCGCCATTCCGACCGGAGAGCCCGCATGGCCGCGATCGCCGACATCATTGCCCGCGAAATCCTCGACAGCCGGGGCAACCCGACGGTCGAGGTCGAAGTCTTCCTCGATTCCGGCGCCACCGGCCGCGCCGCGGTGCCGTCGGGCGCCTCGACCGGCGCGCACGAGGCGGTGGA
>CAYZKM010000460.1:0-4384 GCA_964478525.1 uncultured Bifidobacterium sp. | reverse complement strand
GCGCACGGGTGGGCATGCCCCGGCCGCCGGCGCGCCACCCGGTCCAGCCCCGGCGCCGCACGCGCGCATTCCGCGGTGGCGGCGATGGCGAGCCCGGCCAGCAGCATCGCCTCCACGTCGTTCTCGTCCGCGCGCACCAGCACCCGGGCCGCCGCTTCCGCCCGGCGCCATCGCCCGGCCTGCAGATGCGCCAGTGCCACCGCCAAACGCTGGACCCGATCGACCGCTGTCATGGGACTTGCCTCCGTCACCCGAGGCGAACCGTGCCAGTCCAGGTTTAACGAACGGTAAATCCGGCGGCGGAAATCAGCGCCCCTCGCGCCGCCAGGCCAGCAGCAGCAGCCCCAGCATCAGCGGCAGCGACAGCCAGGCCGGCAGCAGGGCCAGCGCCGAGACCCCGGTCACCACGTGGTCGCGCCGCCGTTCCAGCCCGATCCACGATCCGCCGGACGCGCCGCGGCCGGCATCGGTGCGGCGCAGTTCCGGCACATCGGGGGCGGCGGCCGAGCCGAGCCAGTGGACGCCGCCGCCCGAGGCGCGGGTCAGCTTGCCGATCAGCGATGCGGTGGCGCGCAGATCGGCGATCTCCACCGGGTTCACCGCGCCGGCGGCGGCATAGGCGGTGCGGGTGCCGTCGGTGACCTGCCACACGCCGGGGGTGGTGGCGGGCGTCGAGGCGACCATCCGGCCGGGCGAGCGGTCGGCCAGGGTCAGGACCTGCGCCTTGCCGTCTGGGTCGGTGACCGTGACGCTGTTGGCCGGCACCTGCTCGGTCGACCGGCGCTCGATCCGCAATTGTCCGTCGGCCACCCGGGCGGTCAGGGCGTTTTCCTCCAGCTGCGGCTCCTGCATCAGCCAATGCGCGATGCGGCGCAGCAGCTCGGCCTGCGGCCCGCCGCCATCATGCCCGCGCGACCACAGCCAGATCTGGTCGGACAGCAGCAGCGCGGTGCGCCCGCGCCCGACGCGGTCCAGCACCAGCAGAGGCTGCCCATCCGGGCTTTGCATCAGCACATCGCCCTGCACCTGCGCGGTCTGGATGCGCCGATACCAGGACCCCCAGCCCGGCGGAATTCCGCCCTCGCCGGGCGGGTTCGACCCCGTCAGCCCCTCGGTCACCGGATGGCGCTGCCCGATGGTCGACACCCAGGGGACGAAGCGTTCGTTCACCACGGCGTCGAACCGCGCCGGGGCGCCGGGCAGCACCTGGCCCAGCGGCGTGGCGGCCAGGCTGGCGGGGCCCGAGTATTCCGGTCCGACGCTCAGCAGCAGCGCGCCACCCTGGCGCACCCGGTTGGCGATGTTCGCCAGGTAGGGCAGGGGCAGCAGGCCGCGATTCTGGAACCGGTCCAGGATGATCAGGTCGAACTCCCCGATCTTGTCCTGGAACAGCTCCCGCACCGGAAACGCGATCAGCGCCAGCTCGTTCAGCGGCGTCAGGTCGTCCTTCTCGGGCGGGCGCAGGATGGTGAAATGCACCAGGTCCACCGACGGATCGGCCTTCAGCAGCCGCCGCCAGGTGCGCTCGCCCGGATGCGGCTCGCCCGAGATCAGCAGCACCCGCAGCCGTTCGCGCACGCCGTTGATCTCGATCACCGCACGGTTGTTCAGGCGGGAAACCTCGCCGTCCAGCGGGCTTGCGGCCAGTTCCACCACGGTCGGGCCGGCGCGGTTGATCGGCACCTCGATCCGCTGCTCGCGCCCCACCGGGACGGTCTCCACCCGCGGCGGCTCTCCGTCGCGGCGCAGGGTCATCGAGGCATGGGTGTTGCGGGCCGCACTGCCCAGGTCCTCGACCATGACGCGCAGGCTGACCGAGCGGCCGACGATGCCATAGCCCGGCGCCTCGATCACCCGCAGCCTGCGGTCGGTTTCCTCCCCGCGCGCGGGGATCAGCACCTGCAGCGGTGCCCCGCCGGGCGGGGTCTCGGGGATGTCGTGCACCTGCCCGTCGGTGATGGCGATGGTGCCGGCCAGGCGAGAGCGCGGAATATCGGTCAGCGCGCGCTCGATCTCGGCGAACAGCTGCGTGCCGTTGCTGCCGTTCTCGGGCACCACGATGGTGCGCAGTTCCAGGTCCGGGAACCGCGCCGCCTGTTCGGCGATGCGGGCGCGGGCGGTCTCGGCCAGGGCGGCGCGGTCGCCGATCTGCATCGACGCCGACCGGTCGATCACCAGCAGCCCGATATCGTTCAGCCCCTCCCGCGTTTCCTGCACCAGGCGCGGGCCGGCCAGCCAGGCGATCAGCACGGCGAAGGACGCCAGGCGCAGGGCGGTCCCGCCGGCCCGCCGCCAGAAGCCCAGGGCCACCACCAGCAGGGCGCCAGCGGCCAGCGCCCCGATCAGCCAGGGGTCGATCAGCGGGTCGAAGCGGATGGCGGCGATGGCCAGTTCCGGGCGCATCGGGCGATCCTATCCGATAAATCCGGCCGCCTCCATCGTCGTGATGCGGCCTGGCCACGCGGGGCGGATCGGCACCGGCGCGTGCCACATCCGGCCGAACACCTACCCGATGCCCAGCATCAGGTAGTTCACCCGCAGGTCGCGCCCGGTCCGCCAGCCCCCGCTCAGCCCGTCGGGCACCAGCCCCGCGCTGTCGCCGACCCGCAGCCCGGCCCCGCGCATCATCGCCCCAAGCTCGGCGGGCGGGATGAATTTCCGCCAGTCATGCGTGCCCACCGGCAGCCAGCGCAGCACGTATTCCGCGCCCAGCTTGGCCGTGACCCAGGATGCCGCGGTCCGGTTCAGCGTGGACATGAACAGCAGCCCGCCCGGTTCCAGCAATTCGGCCAGCAGCCGGACGAACATCGCCGGGTCGGACACGTGCTCGATCACCTCCAGCGCGGTGATCACCGGGAACCTGGCCCCCTCGGCCACCAGGTCCTCGGCCGCGCCGGCGCGATAGTCCAGCGCCAGGCCCTGCCCGGCGGCATGGTGGCGGGCCGCCTCGATCGCCTCGCCGGCGGCATCCAGCCCGGTCACGCGATACCCCTCCAGCGCCAGCGCCTCGGACGCCAGGCCGGCCCCGCAGCCGACATCCAGGATCGGGATGGCCCCACGCGGGCGGGCGGGCATGAAGCGGTCGATCCGCCCGATGATCCAGGCCACGCGGGCCGGATTCATCCGGTGCAGCGGACGCATGGGCCCGTCCGGATCCCACCACTGGCCGGCCAGCGCGTCGAACCGGGCGACCTCGTCGGCCGAAACTGTCAGGTTCGTCATGGTTGCCCCCTCTGCCGTGCGCCAGTATGTGTGCCCGAGCAAAGACAACTGGCAACTGAACAACGTTTCATGGCTCGTATCGTAATGAAATTCGGTGGCACCTCCGTCGCCGACCTCGACCGTATCCGCAACGTCGCGCAGCGGGTCAGACGCGAGGTCGACGCCGGCAACCAGGTCGCCGTGGTGGTGTCCGCGATGTCGGGCGTGACCAACCAGCTGGTGAAGTACTGCTCCGACCTCTCGCCCCTGCACGACGCGCGCGAATACGACGCCGTGGTCGCGACAGGCGAGCAGGTGACGGCGGGGCTGCTCGCCATCGCGCTGCAGGACCTGGGCGTGGATGCCCGGTCCTGGCAGGGCTGGCAGATCGCCATCCAGACCGATGTCGCGCACGGCAAGGCGCGCATCCAGGATATCGACGGATCCGCCCTGATCGCCCGCATGGCGCAGGGCCAGGTCGCGGTAGTCGCCGGGTTCCAGGGCGTCGCGCCCGACAACCGGGTCACGACGCTGGGCCGCGGCGGGTCCGACACCTCGGCCGTGGCGCTGGCCGCCGCGCTGAAGGCCGACCGGTGCGACATCTATACCGATGTCGACGGCGTCTACACGACCGACCCGCGGATCGTGCCGAAAGCGCGCAAGCTGTCGAAGATCAGCTACGAGGAGATGCTGGAACTGGCATCGGTCGGCGCCAAGGTGCTGCAGACCCGCAGTGTCGAGCTGGCGATGAACGAACGGGTCCGCGTGCAGGTGCTGTCCAGCTTCCAGGACCTGCCCGGAACCATGGTGGTGGATGAGGACGAGATCGTGGAAAAGCAGAATGTCTCCGGCATCGCCTACTCGCGCGATGAGGCCAAGATCACGGTGCGGCGGGTGCCCGACCGGCCCGGCATCGCGGCGACCATCTTCGGCGCGCTGTCGGAACAGAACGTCAATGTCGACATGATCGTGCAGAACATCTCGGCCGACGGCACCACCGACATGACCTTCACCGTCGGCAAGGCCGACCTGCCGCGCGCCCATGCCGCGCTGGGCGGGGTGCAGGCGCAGATCGGGTACGAAACGCTGCTGGAAGACCCCGATGTCGCCAAGATCAGCGTCGTCGGTGTGGGCATGCGCAGCCATGCCGGCGTGGCCAACACCATGTTCGGCGCGCTGGCGG
>CAYZKM010000459.1:0-4394 GCA_964478525.1 uncultured Bifidobacterium sp. | reverse complement strand
GAACCCAAGGCCCCATTTTTCCATCGAGCCGGGCTTGAAATTCTCGATCAGTACGTCGGCACCTTCCAGCAGGCGCAGCAGCACCGCCTTGCCCTCGGCCTTGCCCAGATCCAGCGCGACGCCACGCTTGTTGCGGTTGACGCCGATGAAGTAGCTGGCGTCGTCGCCGTGGAAGGGCGGGCCCCAGTCGCGCACCTCGTCGCCCTGCGGCGGTTCGATCTTGATCACGTCGGCGCCATGGTCCGACAGGATCATCGTGCAGTACGGCCCACCCAGCACCCGGGTCAGGTCGACGACCTTGATGCCGGCCAGCGCGCCGGCGGTCCTCGCCAATCCCTTGCCGCCCGTCACGGGCTTTGTCGAACCATCCATCAGGCTGCTTGCTCCTTGCCGCTTCCCCAGACGCGGCGGCAGAAATCGGGGTAGGTTTCACGCATCTCGTCGCAGACCGGCCCGCGCAGCAGCGCGAGTTCGGCCTCGGTCGGGTCGGGCGTGGTGATCACCGCGGCCGGTTCGTCATAATCGAAGCCCGTCGCGTCCCGGATCGAGGCGGCGGTTTCCCCCGGCATCACCGAATCGAGGGTGAAGCGGGCGCGGGCGGGATCGAAGCGGAACACGCATTTGCCGGTCACCAGCGCCTGCGCCGTGCCACGGCGGAACACGCCGGGTTCCGACACGCCGGGGGCCGAGACGATGTCGACCTTGGGCACGAAGACGCGCGCCGAATGTTCCTCGCGGAACAGGATCGTGCGCGGCGTCATGAAATACATGAAGGCCGACCCGAACGAGCCCGGGAAGCGGACGCCGAGGCCGGGCCATTCGCCGGTGCCGATCAGGTTGATGTTGGCCTGGCCGTCGATCTGCCCGCCGCCCAGGAAGAACAGGTCGATCCGGCCCTGTCCGGTCAGGTCGAACAATTCGCGCGTGCCCGCCGTCAGCGGGTTGCCGCTGTGCTTGTGCAACAGCGACAGGCGGACATCGTGGCCCTTCTTCTTCACCAGCCAGCAGGCGGCGGCGGGGATCGGACTGGCTGCGCCCACCGCGATGTGGCGCGCGGGCGGGGCCGCGGGGTCCAGGATCAGCGCCGCCAGCGCGGCGGCCATCCGTTCTTCCAGGCGGATCATTCGGCGGCCTGTGCCGCGGCTTGCGGGGCGGTTTGCGTGGCGAACACATAGCGATCGAGCCAGGCGTTGAACCCGTCCTCGGTCTTCGCCATGCGAGCGTACTCGGCGATATGGGCGGGATCGGCGGCATACTCGTCCAGCATCGCCGACGGCCAGCAGCCGCGTTCGGCCACGGCCACCGCCTCGACATAGGCCGCCGAGATCGTGCCGGCGGCGTAGCGTTCGTCTTCCAGCAGGTTGATGTCGGTGGTGCGCTCCACCGTCACCAGTGCCGCGCGGGCGGCATGCGCGATGGTGCCGAGTTCATGGCGCCGTCCGACATAGACATTGCCCTCGGGGTCGGACATCACGGCGTGGAACAGCGCGAAATCGGGCGACAGGGCGGGCAGCAGCACGATCGGGTCGCCGCCATCGGCGAACGGGTTGTCGATCACCTTCCAGTCCGGGCGATGCGCGATGATGTCGCTGCCGATGATCCCGCGCAGCGGCATGAAGGGCACGCCCTTCTCGGCCGCCTGCAGCATGGTGTGGATGGCGGGGCAGGTGGCGTCGGTGACGGCGATCTGCCCGGCGCGCAGGCGCGCGGTGAAGCGCGGCGCCATGCCGGCCTCCCCCAGCGTGACAGCGCTGGTCTGGATCGAGGTCGCGCAGCCGGCGCCGATCAGGATCTCCGACGCGAAGCCCGAGATCGGCACGCCCAGCAGGCGCAGGTTGCGCTTGCCCGCGCGCACCATCGCGCGTGCCAGCGCGTTGGGCGTCAGCGAGTTGTCGGGCGGGATCGCGACCAGCGAGCCGTCCGGGATGCGCGCCACCAGGGCGTCGAGGCTGATCGGAGACATGGGTTTCCTTCTCCCGCGGATGGTTGAGCGGCTCTTACGGAACAGGCGGGGCGAACGCCAGTGCCCTCATGAACCCGGCGGGTCCTCTGATGCCGCCGATAGCCGATAGCGACCATTGCCCAGGAACTGGAGATAACCGTGGTCGCGCAGCAGTTGCAACTGCTGGCGGAGCGCGATCAGCCGGGAATGACAGGTTCAACGGTCATTCCCACTGCCGGATTGAAAGCCAGACCACACGGCGGGTGAACAGCGCGGACTGTCATCGACGGCGTTCCGCCGGTGTGCGTGGCCTTCTCGCCGGGGACCAGGGCATCTTCGACATGGTCAGGCCCGCCCACCGGATGATGGACTCATCCCAGCGGGCCTCGTCGGCCCGACCGGACGACGTTCGCCATGCCTAGCCCAGCGCCTTCGCCAAAGCCTCGGCACTGCGCCCGTTCGCGATCGCCGCCGACAGCCCGTGCCAATGGATGCCGTTCACCCGCGCGAAGGCATGGTCCGCATCGTAATTGTGGCACGTGATCTGCGCATGACCGCGCACTCCCTCGGCAAGCGCCTTGCGGTTGGCTTCCGGGAAATACTCGTCCCGATCGGCGATGTGCACGATCAGCGGCTTCGTGATGCGCCCGATGTCGGCCAGCAGACCGTCCAGGCCAACCCCGTAATACGACACATTCACATCGGCATCCGATTTCTCGGCCATCATGAAGGCCAGCCGCCCGCCCAGGCAGTAGCCCATCGTGGCGACCTTGCCGTTCGCGCCCGCCATCGTGCGCGCCGCCGCGACCGTTGCCGTCAGGTCCTCGATGCCCTTGGCCTGGTCGAATGCCTGGAACAGTTCGAACGCGCGCTTCCACTCCTCTTGCGTCTTGTCGGTGATGTCGATGCCGGGTTCGATCCGCCAGAACAGGTCGGGGCAGACGGCGATGAAGCCCAGATCCGCGACCCAGTCGGCGATGTCGCGCATCGCCTGGTTCACCCCGAAGATTTCCTGGATCAGCACCACCGCGCCCGCCGGCGTGTTCGCCGGCCGGCTTATGTAGGCGTCGAAGCTGCCGCTGGTGTCGGTGGCGGGAATGGTGATGGTGGCCATGGACGCTCTCCCTGTTCGATCGATGCCGAGCAGAATAGCGAAGGCCGCGAAACGCAGAAGGGGGGAGGGGCCCCAGTCAGCCCCTCCCCAACCTCACAGATAATGCTCGGCCAGCGGCGCGAAGCCGTTGAAGCCCTGGCTGGCATAGGTGGTGACATAGGCACCGGTCGATTGCAGTTCGACCCGGTCGCCGGACCGTAGCGCCATCGGCAGGCGATAGTTGGACTTTTCATACATGATGTCGGCACCGTCGCAGGTCGGGCCGGCGATCGCCACCGGGCCGGTGGTGCCGCCATCATGCGGTGTTGTGATACGATACTTGATCGCCTCGCCCTCGGTCTCGGCCAGCCCGCCGAAGCGCCCGACATCCAGATAGACCCAGCGCACGGGATCGGCCGGATCACGCTGGCTGACCAGCACCACCTCGGCCGAGACGACGCCCGCGTCGCCGACGATGAAACGGCCGGGCTCGACCACCATCTCGGGCAGGTTGTTGCCGAAGCGCGCGACCATCGCCGACATGATGGCCTGGCCGAACTGGTCGATCTCGGGCACGTCGTCGCGATACCGCGTGGGGAAGCCGCCGCCCAGGTTCATCATGCGCAGCTTCACGCCGGCATCCATCAGGTCGGTGAACAGCATGCCGACCCTGGCGATCGCGATTTCATAGGCGCGAGTGGTGGTCTGCTGGCTGCCGACATGGAAGGACAGGCCATACGGGTCCAGGCCCACCTCGCCGGCGCGGATCATCAGTTCACGCGCGCGGTCGATCGTCGCGCCGAACTTGCGCGACAGCGGCCAGTCGGCGCCCTCGTTCTCGACCAGGATACGACAGTATACACGTGCGCCCGGCGCGTTCTCGGCCAGCTTCTCCAGCTCCTCGGCCGAATCGAAGGCGAACATGCGCACGCCCGCGGCATGGGCGTGGCGGATCGCCGACACCTTCTTGATGGTGTTGCCGAAGCTGATGGATTCAGCGCGCGCGCCGGCGGCGAAGCAGGCCTGGATCTCCTCCCACGACGCCGCATCGAAGAAGCTGGACAGGCCGACCAGGCGCTTCAGCACCTGTGGGGCCGGGTTCGCCTTCACGGCATAATAGATCCGCGCCAGCGGCAGCGTGTGCTGCAGCGCACGGAAATTCGCTTCCACGCGGTCGACATCCATGACCAGGCACGGCGTGGCCGGCTGGTGGTCAGCAAGGAAACGGGCGATCTTCGGATTCATCGCTCCGGGCCTCCCTCAATTGGACGCTTCCCTAACCAGGCGGGAAGCGTAGTTGACGAAACGGTCGAACGAACCAGCGACCAAACGATTGCCAGAACGCTTGACGTCGTTGCG
>CAYZKM010000458.1:0-4428 GCA_964478525.1 uncultured Bifidobacterium sp. | reverse complement strand
GCCTGCCGCTGCGCATCCCGGTGATCGAGATGGTCGAGATCGGCGCCGGCGGCGGGTCGATCGCGCATGTCGACACGATGGGCCGCATCGCGGTGGGGCCGGAAAGCGCGGGCGCCGATCCCGGACCGGCATGCTATGGCCGCGGCGGGACGCATCCGGCGGTGACCGATGCCAACCTGTCGCTGGGCCGCTACGACCCCGCGCGGTTCGCCGGCGGGTCGATGACGCTGGACACCGCCGCCGCGCACCAGGCGCTGCTGGCCGATGTCGGCACCCGCCTGGGCCTGACGGCCGAGATGGCGGGCCTCGGCGTGATCGAGATGGTCGATGAGAACATGGCGAACGCCGCGCGCGTGCACGCCATCGAGTCCGGCAAGACCTATGAAGGCCGCACGCTGATCGCCTTCGGCGGCGGTGGGCCGGTGCATGCCTGCCGCGTGGCCGAGAAGGTGGGCATCGACCGCGTGCTGGTGCCCTCGGGCGCGGGTGTCGGCAGCGCCATCGGCTTCCTGCGCGCGCCCGTCGGCTACGAGGTGGTGCGCAGCCTGTACCAGCGGTTTTCCTCGTTCGACGTCGCCGCGGTGAACGGGCTGCTGGACGCGATGCGCCAGGAAGCGACGGCCGCGGTCGCGCAGGGCAGCTTCGGCGCGCCGGTCACCGAGACCCGGGTGGCGTATATGCGCTATGTCGGACAGGGCCACGAGATCCCCGTGCCGCTGCCCTCGCGCACGCTCGCGCTCGGCGACGTGGCCGGGATCCGCGCGGCCTATGACCGGGAATACGCGCGGTTCTACGACCGGCCGGTGCCGGGATCGGATGTCGAGATCATGAGCTATGCGGTCGTGGTGACGACCGTCACCGACCCGGTGACGCCGGCCGCCGCCATCGCCGACGGACCGCCCGCCGCGGCGGGGCGCACGCAGATGGTGCGGGATACCACGACCGGGGAGGTGTCCGCCTGGGCGATCGTCGAGCGGGCGTCGCTGGCGCCGGGCCAGCGTATCGCGGGCCCGGCGATCGTGGCCGAGGACGAGACCTCGACGCTGGTCGGTCCGGGCTGGGCGGCGAAGGTCAACGGGCTGGGCTATCTGGAGCTGACGCGGGCGCGATGACCGGCAGGCGATGACCGGGGGGCGATAATCCGGGGGGCGCGCCGCTACAGCCCCAGATACGCTTCCCGCACCGCATCGCTGCGCGCCAGCTCCGCGGCGGGGCCCTGCATCACGATCTCGCCCGTCTCGATCACGAACGCATCGTCGGACAGGCGCAGCGCCATGTGGGCGTTCTGTTCCACCAGCAGCACATCGACCCCGGTCCGGCTGATCGTGCGGATGATGTCGCCGATCGTCTGCACCACCGCCGGCGCGAGCCCGATCGAGGGTTCGTCCAGCAGCAGCAGCTTCGGTCCCGCCATCAGCGCCCGCCCGATCGCGACCATCTGCTGCTGTCCGCCGGACAGCGCCATCGCGCGCGCGCCCAGCCGTTCGCGCAGCGCGGGGAAGTAATCCAGCACCCGGTCGAAATCGTTGCGGACCGCGGCCGCGTCGGTGCGCCGATACGCCCCGATCTCCAGATTCTCCCGCACCGTCATGGTGGGAAACAGCCGCCGCCCCTCGGGCACCAGCGAGATGCCGGCGGCGACGATCCGGTCCACCGCCAGCCCGCCGATCGCGTGCCCGCGGAACCGGATCGATCCCGCGGCGATCGATTTCAGCCCGGTGATCCCTTTCATGATCGTGGTCTTGCCGGCGCCGTTCGGCCCGATCAGCGCGGTGATCCGCCCGGCGCGGACCACGAGGTCCACCGCCTGCACCGCCCGCACCTCGCCATAGCGTACGGTCAGCCCGGCGATGTCGAGGATCGCCTCGCTCATTCGCCGTCGCCCAGATAGGCGGCGATCACGGCGGGATCGTTGCGGATTTCCAGGGGCGTGCCCTCGGCCAGCTTCTGGCCGTGGTTCAGCACCACGATCCGGTCGCAGACCCGCATCACCGCCCGCATGTTGTGGTCGACCAGCATGATCGTGGTCGAGAACTCCCGCCGGATGCGCTGCATGGTTTCCAGCGCGGCGGCGATCTCGGTGGAATGCAGGCCGGTCAGCGGTTCGTCCAGGCACAGCAGCTTCGGGCGCGCGGCCAGGGCGATGGCGATGCTCAGCATCCGCTGATGCCCGTGCGGCAGGCTGCCGGCGGTGATGTCCAGGAAGGCGTCCAGGCCCAGCAGCGCGGCCGTCTCGCGCACCCGCTGCTGCCTCGCGCGCCGGTCGCGGACGGCGCGCAGGGCACCGATCAGGATGTTGTCGTGCACCGACATCTCGCGCAGCAGGCTGCCGTGCTGGAAGGTGCGCACCAGGCCGCGGCGGCTGATCGCGCTGGCCGACATCCCCGTGATGTCGTGGCCCTGGAAGGTCAGCCGCCCCGAGGTCGGGCGGTAGAAGCCGCTGATGATGTTGAAGGTCGTGCTTTTGCCCGCGCCGTTGGGCCCGATCAGGCCCAGCACCTCGCCGTCCCGCACCTCGAAGTTCAGGCTGTTCACCGCCAGCAGCCCGCCGAACCGGCGCGACAGGTTCTCGGCCTTCAGCAGCGGGGTCATCGGGGAGGTCATCTGGGGGGTCATCGGGTCGCCAGGCGCAGCAGGCGGCGTGCCCCGCCATACAGGCCATCGGGCAGCAGCAGCATCGCCGCGACGATCGACCCGCCGAACAGGATATGTTCCAGCGCGCCGGTGCCCTGCAGCGCCTGGGCGAGAAGGGTCAGCAGCGTCGCGCCCAGGATCGCGCCGATCACGTGGGAATCCCCGCCCACCTTGACGTAGGCCAGCGCGAAGACGGGCACCAGGAACGAGAAATCCCCGGGGCTGATCACGTTGAAGATATGGGCATGCAGCGCCCCGGTCAGCCCCACCGCGAAGGATGCCAGCACCAGGCACAGCAGCTTGACCGAGACGACGTTGATGCCGACCGTCTCGACCACGGCGTCGTTGTTCTCGATCGCGCGGAACACCCGGCCGAGGTCGGATCGTTCGCACAGATACAGCATCAGGACCAGCCCGCCGCAGATCGCCACGGTCAGGGCCGGCAGATAGGGGTCCATCACCTGCGGCGGGAACACGCCCATCAGGCCGGAATTGCCGCCGACATAGTCGATGCGCGTGTAGATCAGGCGCGTCACCTCGGTGAAGGCGAAGCTGATCAGCATGAAGTACGGCCCCTTCGTGCGCAGCGTGACCAGGCCGAACAGCGCGCTGACCCCGGCGGCGGCCAGCGCGCCACCCAGCAGCGCCAGCGGGAACGGGACATTGAAGTTCAGCGTCGACAGCGCGGCCACATAGGCGCCCATGCCATAGAAGGCACCGGTCGCGATGTTGGTCTCGCCGACCAGCAGCACGAAGCGCAGCCCCACGGCCAGCACCGCGTTCAGCGCCACCCACATGACCAGGTGCTGGTCATATTCGTTCCGGCTGAACAGGGAGAATGCCAGGATCGCGGCGGCCGCCGCGCCGCTGATCCACGGGCCCAACCGGGCGCCCAACCGGGGACCCAACCGGGCGAGGCGGCTAATGCTGGGCATCGCCGAGGATGCCCTGTGGCCGGACCAGAAGGAAGCCGATGACCAGGGCGAACATCGCGATCGTCGCCGAGGACAGGTCGAAGAAATAGCCGGCGACACTTTCGACCGCGGCGATCAGGAACCCGCCCAGGATGGCGCCGGGGATGCTGCCCAGCCCGCCGATGATGATGATGATGAATGCCTTGGTCAGGTAGTCGTTGCCCAGCGCGGGGGTGATCGGCGTCAGCGGCGCCAGCAGCCCGCCCGAGATCGCGGCCAGGCCCGATCCGATCATGAAGCCATAGAACGACGTGCTGCGGTACCGGATGCCCTGCAGCATCGCGGCCTCGCGGTCCTCGGCCACCGCGCGCAATGCCTTGCCCATGCGGCTGTGCTGGACGAACAGGTACAGCCCCGCCGTGGCGGCCAGCGACAGCCCGCAGATCACCAGGCGCTGTGTCTCCATCGCCCCGCCGGCCAGCGACACCTGGCCGGGGATCACCTTCGCCACCACGCGGGGGGCGCCGGTGAACAGCCACAGATAGATCCCCTCCAGCAGCAGCAGCAGGCCCAGCGACAGGATGAAGGACCCGATCAGGTCGCGCAGATAGCGCTCGAACCCGACGAAGTACAGCACCGCCGCCAGGATGCCGACCACGGCCAGCGACAGCGCGAAGCTGACCAGGTATTCGATCCACACCGGCCAGCCCAGATGCAGGGTGAAGGCGGGCATCACCACCGCGATCAGCAGCGCGGCCAGGGTGAAGAACTGCCCGTGCGCGAAGTTGATCACCTTCATCACGCCGAAGACCAGGGTGAGGCCAAGCGCGAACAGCACGTAGACCGCGCCGATCTGCAATGTATTAACCAGAAGCTGGGC
>CAYZKM010000457.1:0-4438 GCA_964478525.1 uncultured Bifidobacterium sp. | reverse complement strand
CCGGAGCGGATGCGCGCCCAGCGCGGCACGCTGACCGAACCGGGCCAGAACAGCGTGTTCCGCACCCGCACGGTGGAGGAGAACCTGGACCTGTTCCGGCGCATGCGGAACGGGGAGTTTCCCAACGGCACGCGCGTGCTGCGCGCCCGGATCGACATGGCGTCGGGCAACATGAACCTGCGCGACCCCGTGCTGTATCGCATCCTGCATGCGACGCATCCGCGCACCGGCGATGCCTGGAAGATCTACCCGACCTATGACTTCGCCCACGGGCAGTCCGACGCGATCGAGGGCATCACCCATTCGATCTGCACGCTGGAGTTCGAGGACCACAAGCCGCTGTACGACTGGCTGATCGACAGCCTGCCCGTTCCGTCCCGCCCCCATCAGTACGAATTCGCGCGCCTGAACATCACCTACACGGTGCTGTCGAAGCGCATCCTGACGACGCTGGTGCGCGATGGGCATGTCTGCGGCTGGGATGATCCGCGCATGCCCACCATCGCGGGCATCCGCCGGCGCGGCGTGCCGGCGGCGGCGCTGCGGGAGTTCGTGAAGCGGGTCGGCGTGGCCAGGGCGAACTCGGTCGTCGACATGGCGATGCTGGATGCCGCGATCCGCGACACGCTGAACCCGGTGGCCCCACGGCGAATGGCGGTGCTGCGTCCGCTGAAGCTGGTGATCGAGAACTACCCCGAGGGCCAGACCGAGACGCTGGAGGCCATCAACCATCCCGACGACCCCTCGGCCGGCACCCGCCCGGTCAGCTTCGGGCGGGAGATCTATGTCGAGCAGGACGACTTCATGGAGACCCCGCCGCGGAAGTTCTTCCGCCTGTCCCCGGGCAAGGAGGTGCGGCTGCGCTATGCCTATTTCGTCACCTGCCGTTCGGTGGTGAAGGACGCCGACGGCACCGTGGTGGAGTTGCGCTGCACCTATGACCCGGCGTCGCGCGGCGGCAACTCCCCCGACGGACGCAAGGTGCAGGCGACCCTGCACTGGGTATCGGCGGCAGAGGCGGTGGCGGCCGAGGTCCGGCTGTACAACCCGCTGTTCAATCGCCCGGACCCGGGGGCGGATGGCGATGTCATGGCCGACCTGAACCCGGGATCGCTGGAGGTGCTGACCGGCTGCCTGGTGGAACCCGCTTTGGCGCACGCGCCAATGGGGCAGACGGTGCAGTTCGAGCGCACCGGATATTTCTGCCCGGATCCGGACGGGACGCCGGAACGGCCTGTGTTCAGCCGAACGGTCGGGCTGCGGGACAGCTGGGCGAAGGTGGCGGGGAAGGCCGGGTAGTCCTTCCCCGACGCGGTCGGCGCCGCCTATCGCACCCGCTTTTCCGCCACCCTCGCGTGGTGCCCGCCATGTTCGGGCCATTCCCACGGGCCGTCCACGTCGATGCCCTGCGCGCGCAGCATCCCGACATGGTCCTCGGCATTGTCCTGCGGCTGATAGCCGAGGAAATCCCAGTGCGTGCGGGCGATCTTCAGGCGGGTGTTGTTGGAATACCCGTTCACCACCAGGCATCCGGGATCGGCGTGGCGCAGCGACGCATCCACCAGCCGCGCCACGTCGGCCGGGCTGAGCCAGGTTGCCAGCGAGCGCTGGTCGATCGGTAGCGTGCGGTAGGTGCCGATCCGCATCGACACGCTGCGGATGCCATGACGATCGTAGTACATCCGGAGGATCGTTTCTCCGAACGCCTTCAACGCGCCATACATGCTGTCGGGGCGCGGCGTCATGCCGGGGTCGACCGTCTCGGTGATCGGATAGCAGCCGAAGGCATGGTTGGACGATGCGTAGACGATCCGTTCCACCCCGGCGAGGCGGGCGCATTCGAACACGTCGAACACGCCGCGGGCGTTGACGCGGAACAGGTCTTCCAGCGAGTAGTCCCCGCCGACGCCGGTCAGGTGCACCACCGCCTTGACGCCCTGCATCATCGCCTCGATGGCCGCGCGGTCGGACACGTCGGCGACGACGATCTCCTCGTTGGGCGTGGGATTTGCGATCGGACGCGCATCCGTCAGCCGCAGATGCCGCCATCCCGCGCGCAGGCCGTTGCGCAGCGCGGTGCCGATGGCCCCGGCCGCGCCGGTGATCAGGACGCGGTCCGTGCCGGGGTCGATCATGTGTCGGCCAGCGCGGTCAGGATGTGGTCGCGCGCGGCGATATCGCCGTCGTCGTGCACGGGCTGGATCGCGACATGGGTCGCGCCGGCATCGAAATGGGCGCGCAGCCCGGCCTTCACCTGATCAGCCGTGCCCCACAGGCACATCTGGTCGATGAACGCGTCGGACCCGCCATTCTGCAGGTCCTTCTCGGTGAAGCCGATCCGCAGGAAGTTGTTGCGGTAATTATCCAGCGCCAGGTACCGCTCCAGCTCCTTGCGGCCGAGCGCGCGGGCCCTGGCGGGATTTGTTTCCAACGTAACTTTTTGTTCGATCGCCAGCCATTTGCCGGGGCCGAGGATCTTCGCGGCCTCGGCGGTATGGCGCGGGTTGGTGTTGTAGGGGATCGCGCCCTGCGTCATCTGGCCCGATAGTTTCATCATCAACGGACCCAGCGCTGCCACGCAGATCGGCCAGTCGGCGGAACCGGGCTGATCCTTACTGATGCCGTTCAGATAGCTGCGCATGGCCGGGATCGGCTTTTCATAGACATGGCCGCGCAGGCCCTCCACCATCGGGGGGTGGCTGACACCCAGGCCCAGGATGAACCGATCGCCGTACAGCTGGTTCAGCGTGATCATCCCGCGGCGGGAGGTGAACGCATCGCGGGCGTAGATGCTGGCGATGGAGCTGCCGATCTTCAGCGTCGACGTGTGGCCCAGCATGAAGCCCGCCACGGCGAAGGATTCGTTGCCGCGGGATTCCGGATACCACAGGACGTCATAGCCAAGCCGTTCGACCGTGCCGACGAACTCCTTGATCCCGGCAGGGCTGGTCAGCTTGTCGGTCGAATACCAGGCGCCAAGGCGGCCGAGTTTCATGGGGGTCTCCTGTCGTTTGGTGGCGGCAGCCTACCGGGCCGCGCGGTGTGCGTCACGCGGACGCGACGATCACGCCGCGTTCGGTCAGCGCGGCGATCTCGGTGGCCGAGAAGCCGGCCTCGGCCAGGATTTCGCTGTTGTGCTCGCCGATTTTCGGTGGCTGGCGGGTGACGGCCGGGCGGTGGCGTTCGGCGCCGAATTCCACCGGCAATGCGGGCAGGCCGGTCCATTTGCCGCCCTCGGCCCCGAAGCGGGAGACGAACACATCGACCAGGCCGCCGGTTGCCAGCAAATGCGGATCGGTGAACAGATCGCCCGGCTGGGCAACCGGTGCCCAGGACACGTTGCAGCGTTCGCAGCGTTCCTCGACCGCTTTCTGCGGAAACTTCTTCAGCACCTCCTGCAAGGCGGGGATCAGCCAGGACCGTTCCGCCAGGCGCGTGACGTTCGTCGCCATGCGCGGATCGGCGGCCAGCTCCTGCAGGCCGAATTCCTCGACAAACCGGTTCCATTGCTGATCGGAGGTGACACCGATGAACAGCTGCCCGTCGCCGGCGGTGTCGAACACGTCATACACCGCCCAGGCGCCGCGGCGGGCCGGCATCGGGCGGGCGTCCAGGCCTGTCGCGACCATGCCGGCCATATGCGTGCTCATGAGGAAGACCGCGCTTTCGAACAGCGAGCTCGCGACGCGCTGGCCCTTGCCGGTGACGTCGCGTTCGCGCAGCGCGCCCTGCACGGCGATCACGCCGAACATCGCGCCCATGATGTCGATCACGGATGCGCCGGCGCGCAGCGGACGCCCGGGCGGGCCAGTCATCCACGCCAGGCCGGACTGGAACTGCACGACCTCGTCCAATGCCGGGCGGTGTTCATAGGGTCCGGCCAGGTAGCCTTTCAGGGCCAGGTAGATCAGCCGTTCATTCAGCGGTGACAGATGGTCGTAGCCACAGTTCAGGCGTTCCATCGTGCCGGGGCCGAAATTTTCCAGCACCACATCCGCGCCCGGGACCAGGCGGTGCATCACCGCCTGCCCTTCCGGCGATTTCAGGTCGATCGCCAGGCTTCGCTTGTTGCGGTTGAAACCGGCGAAGAACCCGGCGCCGAACCCGCCCAGGCGGCGGGTACGGTCGCCATCCGGCGCCGGTTCCACCTTGATGACGTCGGCGCCGAGTTCGGCGAACAGCAGGCCGGCGGTCGGCCCCATGACGGTATGGGAGAACTCAAGAACCTTGAGACCGGCAAGAGGCCGAGCGGACATCAGTGGGCGACCTTGCGGCGGAAGGCGTCGAGAGAACCGGCATGGATCAGTTCGCTGGGCAGCTGGTGTCCGACGATATCTTCCGCCAGGCGCCCGACCTCGATCAGGTTGTCCAGGTCGACGCCGGTGTCGATGCCCATTTCCTCGCACAGCAGGACCAGTTCCTCGGTGCAGATATTGCC
>CAYZKM010000456.1:0-4438 GCA_964478525.1 uncultured Bifidobacterium sp. | reverse complement strand
TGTTCGACGTGCTGGTGGGCATCAACCTGCTGCGCGAGGGGCTGGACATCCCCGAATGCGCCCTGGTCGCGATCCTGGATGCCGACAAGGAGGGCTTCCTGCGCTCCCAGACCTCGCTGATCCAGACGATCGGGCGGGCGGCGCGCAATATCGACGGACGCGTCATCCTGTACGCCGACGTCATGACCCGCAGCCTGCGCTCGGCGATCGAGGAGACCGAACGCCGCCGCACCAAGCAGCGCAGCTGGAACGAGGCGCACGGGATCACGCCGATGTCGGTGCGCAAGCAGATCGGCAAGGTGCTGGAGAGCGTCTTCGAGCAGGACTACGTCACGGTGGCGCCGGTGAAGGACAGCACCACGACCGAGTTCGTGGGCAAGGACCTGAAGGCCGCGATCGCCGAGATGGAGAAGCGGATGCGCGCCGCCGCCGCCGACCTGGAATTCGAGGAAGCCGCCCGCCTGCGCGACGAGATCAAGCGGCTGGAAGCCCTGGACCTGGGCCTGAAACCGCCGCCGGTGGCAAGCGCGAACCTGCGCCCGAAGCGCGACCGCACGCCGGAACCGATGGGACCGGGCGGCGGTGGCTACGATCCGTCGAAACGGCGCGGCCGCGGCGGGATGCGCCGGAAAGGGCCATAGCCGGACCGCGCCACGTTCTGCCGCCACCCTCCACCGCCCACCGCCACGTTCAGGACGATCCATGGCCGATTGCGATACCGCCACGCCCGCTTCCATCCCTCGCGCCGCGCTGATCACCGGCGGGGGCAAGCGGCTGGGGCGGGCCATCGCCCTCGCGCTCGCCGGGGCGGGGTTCGACATCGCCATCCATTGCCACACCAGCGCCGATGAAGCCGAGGCCACCCGCGCCGACATCGCGCGCATGGGCCGCCGGGCCGTCATCCTGCGCGCCAACCTCGCCATCGAGGCCGAGGTCACCCCCCTGGTGGCGGACGCGACCGCCGCGCTCGGCCCGATCGGCGTGCTGGTCAACAACGCCAGCACGTTCGAGCGGGACGACTGGCACGACGCCACCCGCGAATCCTGGGACCGCCATATCGAGCCCAACCTGCGCGCGCCGCTGGTGCTGATGCAGGCCTTCGCGCAGGCCTTGCCCAGGGGGCGGGAAGGCGTGGTGATCAACATGCTCGACATGCGGGTGTGGTCGATCACGCCGCATTTCGTGTCCTACACCGTCTCCAAGTTCGGCCTGTGGGCCCTGACCCAGAGCATGGCGCTGGCACTTGCCCCGCGCATCCGGGTGAACGGCATCGGCCCCGGCCCGGCCTTGCCGAACACCCGCCAGACGCCCGAGCAGTTCGCCCGCCAGGCCGGATCCGTGCCGCTGCGGCACGGCCCCACCGCCGAGGAGGTCGGGCGCGCGGCGCTGGCGATCCTGGCGATGCCGGCCATGACCGGACAGATGATCGCGCTGGATGGCGGGCAGCACCTGCAATGGGCGCCCAGCCCGACCGTCCCGACGGATGACGAGTGATGGCGCACGAAGACCTTGCCAGCCACGCGCGCCACCTGCGCCACGTGTTCCTGCGCGACATGATCCTGCCCGCCCGGGTCGGCATCTACCCGCACGAGCAGACGGATTCCCAACGCGTCCGGATCAACATCGACCTGGGCGTCGACGACCAGCCGCCGCCGGTATCGGACCGGCCGCTGACGGTGAGGCAGGAGCTGTCCCGCGTGGTCGACTACGAGAAGGTGGCCAACCAGGTGCGCGCGATCGTCGCCGAACGCCATGTCAGGCTGGTGGAGACGCTGGCCGAGCGGATTGCGGAGAACTGCCTGGTTGACAAGCGGGTGCGGGTGGCGCGCATCAGGGTCGAGAAGCTGGACGTGTTCGCCGACGCCGCCGCCGCGGGGGTGGAAATCGAGCGGTGTCAGTGACATTTGTCCACCTGCTGATCGGCGATCCCGCGATGACGCGGCGGTTTCGGTTATGTTTACGTGCTGTGACAAGGATTTCGCGAAAATCACGTAAAATCAGTAGGTTATGTAAAGCCTAAATTTGTGGCAATGCTTAACAAAGCCTGGAATCCCACTGGTTTGCACGATTTGCCCGTGGATTCCCCCACAGAGTTATCCACAGGATCCGTGGATGAATCCTCTCACCCCGTCCCTTGGTCCACCCCCTGGTCCACCCCTTGGTCCACCCCCTGGCCCAACCGGGCCGGGCCGGTGCTATAAGCCCAGCCCCTGAGCAGCCCCGAGCGGCATCCATGAGCGAGTCCGACACCCCGTCCGCCCCGCCCCTGAAGGGCGTCACCGTCATCGAGCGTGCCCTGGAGACCATGCCGGCCAATCCCGGCGTCTACCGGATGCTCGATGCCAAGGGGGATGCCCTGTATGTGGGCAAGGCGCGCAGCCTGAAGCGGCGCGTGGTCTCCTACACCCAGATCCCCCGCCTGTCGGAGCGGTTGCGGCGGATGGTGTCGGAAACGGTCTCGATGGAGATCGTCACGACCCATACCGAGGCCGAGGCCCTGCTGCTGGAGGCCAACCTGATCAAGCGGCTGAAGCCGCGGTTCAACATCGTCCTGCGCGACGACAAATCCTATCCCTGGCTGATGCTGACCGAGGACCACCCCTATCCGCAGATCGCCAAGCATCGCGGCGCGCGGATGCGCAAGGGCAGCTATTGGGGTCCGTTCGCCTCGGCCTGGGCGGTGAACCAGACCGTCACCGCCATGCAGCGCGTATTCCTGCTGCGCTCCTGCGCCGATACGGTGTTCGCCAACCGCTCCCGCCCCTGCCTGCTGTTCCAGATCAAGCGCTGTTCGGCCCCGTGCGTCGAACGCATCAGCGCCGAGGAGTACGGCAAGCTGGTGGGCCAGGCCAAGGCGTTCCTGGCCGGCAAGTCGGCGACCGTGCAGCAGGAACTGGCGGCCGAGATGGAGCAGGCGGCGGCGGCGCTGGCCTATGAACGGGCGGCGGCGGTGCGCGATCGCATCCGCGCCCTGACCTTCGTGCAGGGCAACGACGTGGTGAACCCGGCCAGCCTGCAGGACGCCGACGTGATCGCCGCGTTCCAGATCGCCGGGCAGACCTGCGTGCAGGTGTTCTTCATCCGCGGCGGGCGCAACAACGGCAACCGCGCCTTCTACCCGACCCATACCAGGGCCGAGGAGGCGCCCGAGGTGCTGGGCGCCTTCATCGCGCAGTTCTACGACGACAAGCCGCCGCCGCCGCAGATCCTGGTCAACCACACGCTGCCCGAACAGGCGCTGGTGGCCGAGGCGCTGACCCTGAAGGCCGGCCGCAAGGTCGAGATCCTGGTCCCGCAGCGCGGCGAGAAACATGCCGTGATCCAGCACGCCGAAACCAACGCGCGGGAAGCGCTGGAGCGGAAACTCGCCGAGACCGCCGGGCAGGCCAGGCTGCTGGACGGTGTCGCCACCCTGTTCGCCCTGCCCGCCCCGCCGGAACGGATCGAGGTGTATGACAACTCCCACATCATGGGCACCAACCCGTACGGGGTGATGATCGTCGCCGGCCCCGAGGGGTTCACCAAGGCGGCCTACCGCAAGTTCTCGATCCGCGGCCCGATCACCCCGGGCGACGATTTCGCGATGATGCGCGAGATGCTGACCCGGCGCTTCTCGCGCGGCTTGAAAGAGCAGGCGGCCGGCGCGCCGGCGTCCGACTGGCCCGACATCGTGCTGATCGACGGCGGCATCGGGCAGCTGTCGGCCGCCCGGGCGGTGCTGGAGGAGTTGGGAGTCGCCGACGTGAAGCTGATCGCCATCGCCAAGGGCCCCGACCGCGATGCCGGGCGCGAGTGGCTGCACACGGACGGGATGGCGCCGTTCCAGCTGCCGCCACGCGACCCTGTCCTGTATTTTCTGCAACGCCTGCGCGACGAGGCGCACCGCTTCGCCATCACCACCCATCGGGCCGGCCGGTCGAAGACCATCCGCCAGAGCGAACTCGATGAAATCCAGGGCATCGGTGCCGCCCGCAAGCGTTCCCTGCTGAACCATTTCGGTTCGGCGCGCGGGGTGAAGATGGCCGGGCTGGGCGACCTGGAGGCCGCGCCCGGCATCAACCGGGAGACCGCGCGCCGCGTCTATGCGCATTTTCACCCGGGTGTGCGACTGGAGGGCGTTTCCTAGCGTGCCCGGGAAGACTAGCTGTCGAAGCGACGAAGGTTGTTCATCCGGGGCGTTGGGGTGAAGCTGTGGCTACCACACACGCTGCCACGGTTCCGCTCAGCGTGATCATGCTCTAGGGTGGCCACCGGATGCTGACAGACCTGCCCAACCTGCTGACCTTGTCCCGCATCGCGGCGATCCCGCTGCTGGTGATCTGCGTCGCGCTGCGCGATCCGATGGGCGACCTGGCGGCCTGCGTGGTGTTCGGCGCGGCGGCCATCACCGACTATTTCGACGGCAAGCTGGCGCGCGCGCGGCGCCAGCAATCCGACC
>CAYZKM010000455.1:0-4440 GCA_964478525.1 uncultured Bifidobacterium sp. | reverse complement strand
GACATCGGGAGGAATTGCCGAGGCCAGATATTCGTCGCGGAAGCGGACCAGGTCCAGTTCGGCCACCGAGGTGCCCGCAACCGGCTGCTGGTCGAACGGCAGGTTTCCCCAACGGCGCTTTTCGGTCAGCCGCCGCTCCTCCTCGGCTGTTGCGTAGCCACGACGGCCGGCGGTCCGCACACAGACGCGGCCGCGGTATTTCAGCGGGGGATTGTCCGACGGCTCCACTTCCACCACGGCCAGGGGGCAGCCGTCCAGGACGACGCGACGGACATGCATCACCGGGAAGGGGGTGATGTTTCCGTCAGTGCGGAAGCCTGCCAGGGTCTGGATCAGCTCCTCATCGATGGACAGGCCGGCGCAGTCGCCATTGTCGCGCGCGCCGACGAACAGCACCCCGGTGCTGCGCAAATCGGGCAGGTCGTTGGCGAACGCACAGATCGCCTCGCCGAACTTGTCACGATCCCGCGTGCCCGCCGTACGCTCGACATTCGGCGCCTCGATCTCCCTCAGGAACTGGCGCAGAATATCGTCGGACAGCATCCTGCCCTCCCTCGATCACCGAACCGGGCGATCAGCCCCCCAGGCGGTTGCCCAGCGGGCGTGCCCAGCCATGCGGATCGGGCGCGGTGCCGTACTGGATGCCGACGATGGTGTCGTACAGCTTCTGCGTCAGCGCCCCGGTCTTGCCGCCGCCGATCACATAGCGCTCGCCCTTGTAGCCCAGTTCCCCCACCGGAGAGATCACCGCCGCCGTGCCGGTGCCCCACATCTCCAGCGTGCCGGCCTTTGCCGCGGCCAGCACCTCGTCGATCGAGACCGGCCGTTCGCTGACCTTCAGCCCCCAGTCGCGCAGCAGCGTCAGCACCGAGTCGCGGGTGATGCCGGCCAGGATCGCGCCGTTCAGGGGCGGCGTCAGGACCTCGTCGCCGATCTTCAGCATGATGTTCATCGTGCCGACCTCGTCGAGGTATTTGTGCTCGACACCGTCCAGCCACAGCACCTGGGTGTAGCCGGCCTTCTGCGCCTCCTCGGCGCCGAACAGGCTGGCGGCGTAGTTGCCGGCGGTCTTGGCCGCGCCCAGCCCGCCCTGCACGGCGCGGACATACTTGTCCGACGCCATGATCTTCACCGGGTTCATGCCTTCCTTGTAGTACGCGCCGACCGGCCCGACGATCACGTAGTAGATGTATTCATGCGACGGGTGGACGCCCAGGAACGTCTCGGTCGCGATCACGGTGGGGCGGATATACAGTGACGTGCCGGCCAGCGACGGCACCCAGCGCTGATCGACCTCGACCAGGGCGCGGATGGATTCCTCCACCACATCCACCGGCAGTTCCGGGATGCACAGATAATGGGCCGAGCGATTGAGCCGGCGGGCGTGGTCGCCGACGCGGAAGGTGCGGATGACGCCGTCCTTGCCGCGGAACGCCTTCAGCCCGTCGAAGATGGCCTGGCCGTAGTGCAGGACGCAGGTCGCGGGATCCAGCGAGAAGTTCTGGTACGGAACGATGCGCGGGTCATGCCAGCCCTTCCCGTCCGCATAGTTCATCATGAACATGTGGTCCGAGAACACCTTGCCGAAGGACAGCGTCTCATCGGCCGGGGGCTGCTTGGGGGTGGACGTCCGGGTAATCGCGATCTCTGTCACTGGCTTCTCGTGGTCTCGATGTGGGGTCCGTTCCGCCGCAGGTTACGCCACGCGGGCGCGCCGGCCAATTCCCCTTGTCCGCGGTGTCCGACACCGTCGCGTTTTCCCGCCCCGGCCGGCCGAGATGCGCCGGTCAACCATCCCCGCGCGGCGGGATCCGGCCCGCGCCGCCGATTTCGTTACCCGTCGCCGCCGGATCGTCGTTGCCCTGGCGCCCGGGTTGCTGCAAACACGCCCGGGGGCGGACATGCCGCGCCGCCGGTCCAGGAGATGGAAGTGGTGCCGCCAGTGGGGCGCGGAGGATCGTCGCAGATCAAGATCACCGACGTCGCGGCCGAGGCAGGCGTGGCGCCCATGACCGTATCGCGCGTCATCAACACGCCGGATCGCGTTTCGCCCGAAACCACCGCCAAGGTGCGGGCCGCCATCGAGAAGCTGGGCTATGTGCCCAACCTGATCGCCGGCGGGCTGTCGTCGCGCCGTTCGCGCATGGTCGCCGCGATCGTGCCGACCATCGCCCATCCGATGTTCGCCGGGATGGTGCAGTCCTTCACCGACGCCATGCGCGATGCCGGCTACCAGGTCATGCTGTCGCTGTCCGGCTATGACAACGATGGCGACGAGGCACTGTTCCGCGCCCTGCTGGGCCGCCGCCCGGACGCGATGCTGATCACCGGCGCCGCCTATACGCCCGCGGCCTGGCAGATGCTGATGGAAGCCCGCATCCCCGTGGTGGAGGTGTGGGAACGTACCACCCGCCCGATCGACATGCTGGTCGGCTTCGACCACGCCGAACTCGGCGCCATGGTGGCGGACTACTTCCTGGCCAAGGGTCATGACCGGTTCGTCGGCCTGACGGCGGGCGATTCCCGTGCCCTGGCCCGCACCCGCGGCTTCACCGACGCCGCTGCCAGGGCGCGCGCCGCCGTGCTGCCGCCCCTGGTCGTGCCGGCGCCCAGCACAATCATGGCGGGGCGGGACGCGCTGCGCAGCCTGCTGCCGCTGCCCGGCCGCACCGCGGTGTTCTGCAGTTCCGACCAATTGGCATTCGGCGTGATGACCGAGGCGCGGATGCAGGGCATCGCCGTGCCCGACACCCTCGCGGTCTGCGGATTCGGCAATTTCGAGCTCAGTGCCGCCTCGGAACCGCCGTTCACCACCGTGAACGTCGAGGGCGTCGCCACCGGACGGACCGCGGCCGAGATGCTGCTGCGCCGTCTGGCCGGCGAACCGGCACGGGATGCCGAATACGTCACGGTGCCCTACCAGATCGTCGAACGCACCTCGTCGTGATCGCCGGACGCCGCCGGCACGCCGATGCAGGTTCCGGGATGGCGGCGTTCGCGGTAGGGTATCGATAACCAGCCCGCCCCCGGGCGCGTCATGCAGGACAAGGAGAAGTCTGGATGGAACTCGTCGAAGCCGGTGGCCTGCGCGTCGCCAGGGCCCTGTATGATTTCGTGAACAATGAGGCCCTGCCCGGCACGGGGGTCGCGCCGGCGGCATTCTGGGCCGGCTATGGTGCGCTGGTCCGCGACCTGGCACCGCGCTGCTCGGCTCTGCTGGCCAGGCGCGACACGCTGCAGAAGCAGATCGACGACTGGCACCTGGCCAATCGCGGCAAGCCGATCGACGCGCCCGCCTATACCGCGTTCCTGCGCGGCATCGGCTACCTGCTGGATGAGCCGGCGGATTTCGCCACCGGCACCGCCGCCGTCGACCCCGAGATCGCCACCACCGCCGGCCCGCAGCTCGTCGTGCCCGTCACCAACGCCCGCTATGCGCTGAACGCGGCCAATGCCCGCTGGGGCAGCCTGTACGACGCGCTGTACGGCACCGACGCCATCCCCGAGGATAACGGGGCCACCCGCGCCGGCGGCTACAACAAGGTCCGCGGCGACCTGGTGATTGCCCGCGCCCGCGCCATCCTGGACCAGGCCGCACCGCTGGCCGCCGGATCGCACGCCGACGCCACGGCCTATGCGGTCGACGGCGGCGCCCTGGCCGTCACCACCGCCGCCGGGAAGACCGCGCTGAAGGACCCCGCACAACTGGTCGGCTACAAGGGCGATGCCGCCGCGCCATCGTCGGTGCTGCTGCGCCATCACGGCCTGCATATCGAGATCCTGATCGACCGCGCCCACCCGATCGGGCGGACCGACGCCGCCGGCATCGCCGACGTGGTGATGGAAGCCGCCCTGACCACCATCCAGGATTGCGAGGACTCGATCTCGGCCGTCGATGCCGACGACAAGATCCTCGCCTATCGCAACTGGCTCGGCCTCATGAACGGGACCCTGGCCGACACGTTCGAGAAGAACGGGGCGATGATGACCCGCGCGCTGAACCCGGACCGCCAGTTCACCAGGCCCGGCGGCGGGTCGCTGTGGCTGTCGGGGCGCAGCGTGATGCTGGTGCGCAATGTCGGCCACCATATGTATACCGACATCGTGGCGGACAGTGCCGGCGCCGAAACGCCGGAAGGCTTCCTGGACGCGATGGTGACCTCGGCCATCGCGATGCACGACCTGGCGTCCAAGGGCCCGATCCGCAACTCCCGCGCCGGCTCGGTCTATATCGTGAAGCCGAAGATGCACGGGCCCGAGGAGGTCGCGCTGACCGCCGAGCTGTTCGCCCGGGTCGAGGATGTGCTGGGCCTGACGCGCAACACGCTGAAGATGGGCATCATGGACGAGGAACGGCGGACCTCGGCCAATCTGAAGGCCTGCATCCATGCCGTGAAGGATCGCATCGTGTTCATCAACACCGGCTTCCTGGACCGCACC
>CAYZKM010000454.1:0-4441 GCA_964478525.1 uncultured Bifidobacterium sp. | reverse complement strand
GAACTGGTACGCGTCTGCCACCATCCCGTCGGACCCGGCTGATCCGTTCACCGACGTGCAGGAATGTCCCGACGAATGCGCGGCCCGCGTGGCCCTGGCGCTGCTGTGCCGGGCAGCGGAGGGGGAAGTCGGGCAATGAAGGTCATCAAAGGCCACAACTCGCGCGATCTCGGGGAAGTGGTCGATATACTCGTGAAATCGGGCACGTTCACATGCCCGACACTTCCGCACTTTCGTTACCAAACGACACGCCGCGCATGTCGTCGGTTACAACGCGCCGGGCTTGTCGCTGTGTCCGGTCAAACGTCTGAAGCGAAGAACCTGACAGTCACACCGCTGTTTCGGCAATGGCAGTCGGCCAAGGCGAACGGTGAAACTGTGTTGGGCGTAATGCGATGGGTGAAGGAAGCCGAGGGGGAAGCGACGCCATGAGCGACACTCAGCGCACAGTCCGCGCCCGGATACTCGTCGCTGTGGATACAGCGGGGAACTACTCGTCCATAGGCTATTCCGACACGACGGATAATGCCCTGAAACAGGACATCTTTCTGGATGCCATGACTGAAGACCTCATTGCCTACCACTGGATCGAAGCCGACATCCCCGTTCCGCTCGCACCCGCAGAGACGACGGTTGAGGGCGTCGTGACGGATGGCGGGCAGGAGATCTTGTCATGACCCGTGACGTCCCGATCCTGTTCAGCGCGCCGATGGTGCAGGCGATCTTGGAAGGGCGGAAGACGCAAACCAGAAGGGCGTTGAAGCCGCAGCCTGATGCTGGCCCCGGCGGCCATATGGTCGATTTAGGCGAGGGAGAATATGGTCTCCTAGATGGTGATTTGAGCGGTAGGTGGAAACTCCGCTGGCAGCCCGGCAGTCGGCTTTGGGTGCGCGAGACGTGGGCGCACTATCACACCATCAATTATGTGGTTCGCTCTGGCGGTCGCGCATTCTCGGAAGTGTCTGACGGATTGGTCGGATATCGCGCCGACGGACATGAGACCATCGAAGACTTCCGCACTCACATTCGTCTTATGTCGGGGCTTGATCTAGAGGCGATAGAAATCCGCGACAACCGATGGCGCCCCTCCATCCACATGCCCCGCTGGGCGTCCCGGATCACGCTGCTGGTCACCGACGTGCGCGTGCAGCGGTTGCAGGACATCAGCGAGGAAGATGCCATCGCCGAGGGCATGAAGTGGGAAGGTCCCATGCCCGAAAACGGGATGGAAGGCCTCTGGATCGCTCCGGGGACGCGCCGCGGCTACGGCCCCACACAGGCCGATCGCGAGATGGAAAAATGGGCGTCGAAAGCCCGCGAAGCCTACCGGTTCACTTGGGAGCACATCAACGGCCCCGGTTCCTGGGACACCAACCCGTGGGTCGCGGCTATCAGTTTCGAGAGGATCGGAGGATGACCAACTTCGCGGCCGACGATTTCGCCGCCATCCGAGCGCGAATGGCTGAGATCAACGATCCGAAAGCGCACCGGCCTGATGTGCCGATCTGCACGACCTGCGAGGGCGGCGGCTGGGAAGCATATGGCATTGGCCGTGGCGATCCGCACTTCCGTGTCTGCACCGCGTGCGGCAACCCGGAGGATCTCCCGTCGCCATGAGCATTGCTATGACAGACGCGCGATGGGACCGATACTACCTTCGCATGGCGCTTGATTCGGCCGGCATGAGCAAGGACCCGAGCACGCGGGTCGGCGCCGTCCTGATCGGTTCCGACCGTCAGATCATCGGAACCGGCTTCAACGGCTTTCCGCGCGGGATACACGACACACCGGACAGGCTCAACGATCGCGACACGAAGCTGAAGCTGGTCGTCCATGCCGAACTGAACGCCGTGCTCAACGCGGCCCGGACAGGCGTGTCAACGCGGGGCTCGATCCTGTTCCTGGTCGCGACGGACAGTTCCGGGATGGTGTGGGGCGGCGCACCCTGCGTGCGCTGCACGGTCGAACTGATCCAGGCCGGAATCAAGCAAGTCGTCTCGCCGCCCTTCAAGGCTGGGCCGAGCCGATGGGCCGACGATATCCGATGGGCCAAGGACCTGCTTGCCGAGGCAGGCGTGGCCTATCGAGAAGTGATCAACCACAACCTGGTAGCGGGGACGCCGTGACAGAGGAACAGATCGATGAGGCCATTCGGCTGCGTGAGGACGAAGGTCTGTTGTTGAAGCAGATCATCGACCGGGTGGGCGGCACAGAGTCAGCGTGGATCTATCACTTCGCGCGGCTGGGCGTTGAGCGTGGCGGTGGGGGACCGATCTGTCTGGCAGGAACGCCCAACCCTCTTGATCCCACGATAAAGGAGATGCGGCTCGCGGGCGCCTCGTTTCGGGCAATCGCCAGAGCCGTCGGCCGTCCTGCGTCGTTCGTCGCCTACCGGTTGAACAATATGGCGCGACGTGAAGTTGCACAGGAGGAGCGGCAGAAAGCCCAGCGTAAGATCGAGCAGATGCTGCGGTCCGGCATGCCAAACTACCAGGTCGCGAAAGTAATTCGCGGGAGTCCGGCTCTTGTCTCATCGATCCGGCGTGCAATGGCGCAGGGCGGATCAAGTCGTGAGTAGCAAGATCAGGCAGGCCGACAAGGCGGTCCGCCGGCGCAAGTCATTCCCGGTCCCGACGCCCGACGAGATCAAGGCTGGCATGTCAGGCAAAGAGGCATGGTCGGCCGCAACGCTGGCGCGCTGGGGCGTGCCATGGCCGCCGCGGAAGGGTTGGAAGGAGCACCTGGAGGGTTGTCGCGCATGGGCGTGAAAACGTGGCCAGGCCTCAAGCCGACCAGCCGATCAGTGGTCCATGTGGTTGAGCAGATCATACGGACCAACATGACCGACGGCGAGATGGTCCGGTTCCGCGACGGATGGGAGCCGCCATTCCCCGCGGAGATGCTGCGCGAACCGATCCGATGGGAGCGCACGCAGGCCGAGCACGTCGTCGCTGGGTCGCGCGCGCAGGCCATCTTCTGCATCCGAGACGCACAGCACGACATCGCCGAACTGTGGCGCGAAGTTCTCGAATGGCGGGCGGGTTACGTCGGCTGAACCGGCCAACAGCACTGAGAAGGATCTGAACCAGTGACGGGCGAAACCAATCGAGGCGCAGGCGCGGCTGATCCCGGCCTGCAGATCGACTTCCTGGGCGGCAACTGTCCGGTCCAGGCCGAGGGAACGATCGACGGCGTGCCGTTCTATTTCCGGTCGCGCGGCGATCAATGGTCATTCGGCGTCGGGCCCGAGCCGGTTGGCGAGCCAGAATGGGAACACATCGAGCCGTACGGCGAATGGCCCGAGGCGGGTTGGATCACGACCGGGCAGGCGATGGCATTCATCGACAAGGCCGTGGCGCTGTATCGCGACCGGGACAACCAGGTCGTGGATCCGGACAATTCGCCGGCGTGGCCGATCGGGTGTCGCAAGCCCGGAACCTGCGCGCGGCATCGCGAGTGCTCCTATGTCCGCTGCTCGCACAACGGCGCCGATATCTCGAAGCAAGTCGATGCCGAGGTCGAAAGGCGATGGGCGACGACCCGCGCCAGGATTGAAGCCATGTGCGGGAGGGAGAAATGACAGATCCAATCGAGGGGTTTGACAGCGCGGCTCATTTGATCCCTCGCGACGCGACGCCGGAGCAGATACTTTGGCTGCGCAAGATACGCGCAGTCGCGAAGCGATCCGTCATGGCGGACCTTGCCGGCATGTGCGACGCGAAGGCTGCGGCGATCCGTGCCGCGAACCCTGGCCGCTGGAAAGGGACGGTGAGCCAGGCCGGCGAGGCGATGGGCCGGGCGGCTGTCGCGAGGGGCCTTGGTGACATGATATCGGCCGAGCGGGAAAAGATCGGCGTTCCTGAAGTGCCGAGACGGGAACTATTCAATCCCGATCTCGAAGACGTGCAGCGTATCGTCGAGGCGGGTCGGGAGGCGCTGCTGCAGCTTGAATATCTGGCTGAGAAGTTCGCGCCGACGGGATCGGGAGCAGCCGTGGAAGCGCGTCTGTCGTCCGCTCTGAAAGTGTTCGACGCGTTTCGGAAGGAAACCCCTCCATGAAACAGGCAGGATCGAAGGCGACCGACTATGCCATGACGCCGGCCGACCTTGATCTGCTGGCCGACCCACTTCCGACCCATCTTCACCACGCCGCAGCGAAGGAACTTGAGACGTGACATCGAACATGCGCAAGTCGGACCGCACGGAGGCCCGCTGCCGCGAACTGGCCATTGCCGCCGGCGTGGACCCGGACAGCCGGGTGATCCTGCCCTACAAGCCGCGCGGGATGCCGGCGTGGTGCACATTCCGCGATGCGGCGCGGGCGGAACTGCTGGCGGCCGAACAGGCCGCGACGGCTTCCGAGATCGTCAACCAGCGGCCCCAGGCGCCCAAATACGCGGACGCTCCCATGGCCGTGTTCGGGGACCACGATTTGGCGACG
>CAYZKM010000453.1:0-4467 GCA_964478525.1 uncultured Bifidobacterium sp. | reverse complement strand
GAGGGGCCAGGCATCCCGCCGGCGAGGCCGTCGGGGGCGTAGTTCAGAGTGCTCATCCGGGTGTTCCTTCGCGGTGATACGCTTCAAGTGCGTCGGAACGCCTCTAGAATGCTGCATCCGCGAAGTCACCGCGAAAGAACGGGCGGCCGCGGCAAAGGAGTCGGTGAATTTACACGCCGGTTCGCTGATCCGAAAATTCGGTAAAACCCTGGCGCCGAGCCATTCTGCAGGCGGCGCCAGGGGACGAATGTCAGGACAGGGCGAAGCCGTCATAGGACCGGGCGGCGTCATTCACCTGTGCGCGGGACTGCCGGGTTCAGCAAGCACCGCCGCTATCGTTCGATGAAGCCGGACAATTCGTCGCCAGCCCAGCGGATCACCTGCGGCACGGTCTGCCCGTCGCGCAGCTTGGCCAGCATGGTGCCGATCGTGCCGCGGTTATAGGCGCGCACGGCGATCTCGGGCGGGGCAGGGGACATCGCGATATGCGGGCGCGCCTTGTGGATCGGGCGCAGCGGATAGTTGAAGCACATCCCCGGCGGCGGTCCGACCTGGTCCCAGATCGGGAAGTCGGACATCGACGCAAAGGGCGGGATGTCATAGCCGATGGTGGCGATGCAGCGCGCCTCGATCCGCTCGCGCTGCGACATGTAGGTGATGAACGCCTTCGCCGCGCTCTTGTTCTTCGCAAAGGTCCAGATGCCCCAGAAATTGGTTGCGTATGATTCGAACCGCCCGGCCGGCCCGGCGGGCGCGGGAAACACCCAGGTATCCTCGGCCACCGCGGGAGAGTCGCGCAGCGCCACCGCCCAGGGCGAGGGCGGATTGAACACCAGCGCGCTTTTGCCCGAGATGAAGGCGCGGTTGTTCGACGCATCGTCATAGGCGACGGCATTGTCCGGCACGACGCGCACCAGGCGCGCGGCATATTCCAGCACCTGCCGTACCGCATCCGATCCCAGCTGCAGCTTTCCGTTCCGGTCGATCAGCTCGGCGCCGAACGAGGCGAACATCTGGCCGATCCAGTTCACCGTGTCGCCGGTCACGCCAAGCCCGATGCCGAACGGCACGCCCATCCGATGACAGGTCTCGGCCGTGGCCAGGAACTTGTCATAGGTCCATCCGGCAGCCAGCGGCGATCCGTCGGCGTGGGCGGGATACATGGCCTGGATGTCCAGCCCCGCCTGCTTCAGCTGGCTGATCCGGCCCAACGCACAGTAGTACAGCGACATCGTGCTGATCGGCACGGCGCGCCAATGGCCCTTCTGCCTGGCCAGGTATTCGCAGATTTCGTTGGTCGGTCCGTACTGGCCGATCAGCCCGCCCATCACGTCGTCGACCGGGTCCAGGAAGTCGATATTGTTGTGCGACTCCCATACCGGGAAGTTCTGCACGTCGTGCCCGGCCTTGCCCAGCGCCTCGGCCGCCAGGGTGGACCGGTTCGTTGCACCCTGCAGGAAATCCGCCTGCACCTCCACCTTGTGTTCGTCGGCGAAAGCCTCGATCTGCTTGCGCATCGCGACATTGCCGCCGGGAACCCAGTGATCCGGCACCACCACGGTCAGCTTGCCGGCCGATCCGGCGGTGCGGATATGCACCAGGGGCAATGCCGCGGTGGCCGCGGCAAGCTTCAGCACCCGGCGGCGACCGGGTCGTTTCGTTGCAGTCATGCCATTCCCTCCGTCCTGTTGCCGGATCGGACGGGTCCTGCCGGCCCGCCCTTTCCGCCACCATAGGCATGCCCTTCCTCGCCGGCCAAGCACGGCGCAGGCGTTGTCAGCGGTGGGGTGGCGCGTCTAGGCTTCGCGCAAGGAGAAAACGTCCATGTCGCAGACTGTCACCAGGCCCATCCCCGTTCCGGATGAAATCAGCGCCCCATTCTTCGACGGTGCCCGTCAGGGCAGGCTCATGCTGCAGCATTGCACAGCCTGCGACGGCTGGAGCTTCCCGGTGCGCGAACGCTGTCCGCACTGCTTCGCCGCCGCCCTGGAATGGCGCGCGGCCAGCGGACGCGGCACGCTGTACACCTTCGCCGTCATGCACCAGGTGATGAACCCGGGCTTCGCCGGCGCGGTGCCCTACAACGTCTCGCAGGTCGATCTGGATGAAGGGGTGCGCATGATCTCCAACGTCGTCGGCACGCCGAATGACAGGCTGCGCATCGGCATGAAGCTGGAAGCGGTGTTCGAGGATGTCGGCGACGGCGTCAGCATCCCCAGGTTCCGCGCCGTCGCCGGTTGAACAGAAGGACATCAATCATGCCGAACCAGGCAAAGGGCGCGATCGTCGGACTGGGCGTCACGCCGATGGGCAAGATCTATGGCCGCCGCTCGGTCGATTTCGCCGCCGACGCCATCGCGCTGGCGCTGGATGACGCCGGGCTGCAGAAAAGCGATGTCGACGGGCTGCTGATCAATGCCAATATCCCCAACGACATGGACCCGCGCACGCAGATGACGCTGGGGTTCGAGAATTTGAACCTGATCAATGTCATGAGCGCCTATGGGTCCACCGGCGGCAGCATGATGCAGTATGCCTGCATGGCGATCCGCGAGGGCCTCGCGAAGACCATCGTGCTGGTCTATGCCGATGCGCCGCTGACCCCCTCGCGCGGGGCCGGACAGTCCTATTCCGGGCCGCATCGGTTCCCGCTTGGCGGCATGACCGGGCTGAAGGCGGCCTATGGCGATTTCGGCGCCAATCTCGGCTATGCGATGGCCGCGCAACGCCACATGCATCTTTACGGCACCACCGAGGATCATCTTGGCATCATCGCCGTCGGGCAGCGGAAATGGGCGCAAATGAGCCCATGGGCGCAGATGAAGGCGCCGATGACGATGGCGGATCACCACAACTCCCGCTGGATCGCGGAACCGCTGCGCCTGTTCGATTGCTGCCTGGTGTCGAACGGGGCGGTCGCGATCATCGTGACATCACCGGAACGGGCGCGCGATCTGAAGCAGCCGCCGGTCTATGTGCTGGGTTATGCGCAATGCGCGCCCGGCGACAACCTGAACACCGCGCGCCATCCCGGCGTGGAGACGGGTGCGAAGAAGTCGGGCGATCTCGCGTTCCGCATGGCGGGCATCACCCGCGCCGATATCGGCACCTGCCAGCTGTACGACTGCTATACCTACACCGTGCTGGTGACGCTGGAGGATTACGGCTTCTGCGCCAAGGGCGAGGGCGGGCCGTTCGTCGCCGACGGCAAGCTCGGCCCGGGCGGGTCACTGCCCACCAACACTGGCGGTGGGCAGTTGTCCGGCTATTACATGTGGTCGTTCACGCCGATGTCGGAAGCCGTGGTGCAGGCGCGCGGACAGGGCGGTGCCCGCCAGGTGCCGCGCCGCGACTTCGTGCTGGTCAGCGGCAATGGCGGCATCCTGAACTTTCATTCGACGCTGATCTTCAGCCCGCACGCCGCGGGCGGCTAGCCGGACGGGGCGCGGGCGATCGGCGCAACCCGCCGGCGCACCCGTTGACAAAACCGCGCCCTTCGACCGACTACCACACCGCACACTTCCAGGGGGCGGGGAACGCCGACATGGCCAGCCGGACCAATTTCCGCATCGAATACGCCTCCGGCTCGCTCGGCGCGACAGTGCTGGACATCGACCTCGCCGGCGCGCTGACCGACGACGTGGTGAACCAGATCAGGCAGGTCTGGCTGGACAACGGCGTCATCTTCTTCCGCGACCAGGCCCTGGACCCCGCCCGGTTCATCGCGCTTGCCCGCCGGTTCGGCCAGCCGGTGGAATACCCGTTCGTGCGCGGGCTGGAAGGCTTCCCCGAGATCACCCCGGTCGTGAAGCTGGAGCACGAGCGCGTCAATTTCGGCGGCGTCTGGCACTCGGACACGTCGTATCTGGAACGCCCGCCGATGGCGACGATGCTGATCGCCCGCGAAGTGCCGCCGCGCGGCGGGGACACGCTGTTTGCCGACATGGCCGCCGCCTATGAAGCGCTGTCACCGGGGCTGAAGGCGACGCTGGACGGGCTGCGTGCGGTCAATTCCTCGCGCAAGGCCGATGCGTCCAGAACGCGGGAGGACCGGCAGAAGGAACGCGGCGCTGTCACCAACGCCGATGTGCTGGAAGCACAGCACCCGGTGGTGCGCACCCATCCCGAAACCGGCCGGAAGTCTTTGTATGTCAATATCGGCCATACGCAGCGCATCGTCGGCTGGACCGTCGAGGAGAGCCAGGGCCTGCTGGACTATCTGTTCCGCCATCAGATCAGTCCCGAGTTCACCTGCCGGTTCCATTGGCACCCCGGCTCGATCGCGTTGTGGGACAATCGCTCGGTGCAGCACTACCCGCTGAACGACTATCACGGCCATCGTCGCGTGATGCACCGCATCACCCTCGCCGGTGATACGCCGCGCTGATCTTCCCCCAACTGCCCCCTCTTATCTGCCCCCCTTATCTGCCTCCATCTGGTGACCGCCATAAGCCGGAAGCAGAACCC
>CAYZKM010000452.1:0-4475 GCA_964478525.1 uncultured Bifidobacterium sp. | reverse complement strand
CCTGCCCTCGGCCGCCAATTTCGTCTTCGCCCGCCACCCGGCGCGCCAGGGTGGCGCACTCGCGGCGGCGCTGCGCGACCAGGCCGTGCTGGTCCGGCATTTCGCCAGGCCGCGGATTTCCGACCATCTGCGGATCACCGTCGGCACCGGGGCGCAGACGGACCAGCTGCTGGCGGCGCTGGCGCGATGCCTGGGCGCCAACGCCTGACCGAGGGATGGCACATGTCATGACAGCAGCCACGACACGACCGCGGGAAGCGTCATCGCCAGCCCCGCCGATACCGCTCATTGGCCTGCCGCTGCTCGCCGGCGCGATGATCGGCATGACGATCATCACCATGGCCAGCGGCGCCATGGCCATCGGCGCCACCCTCGCGCTCGGCCGCACACCGGCGCTACAGCGCCTCGACCAGCCGCGGGGCGAATGATTCGTTGCCGGTCTCGATCATGTCCTTCAGTGCCGCGAGGTCGCGCACCAGCCGGCGGCGAAAGCGGCGCACCGCACCGGGCATGAACACGCGCCGCAGCAGCCCGATCTGGCCGATCAGCGTCACCCGCAGCAGCGTGCCCTCGGGGATGCGTTCCAGGTCATAGCGCAGCACCATGGGAAACGGATGGTCCCGGCGCAGCACGATCACCCGGTCCTCGACCACCTGCATCACCGTCTGTTCGTCGGCGACACCACCGCGGAAATGGCGGATCACGCGGTTGCCCGCGACCATCGGGGCATCGCCCTCGACATCCTGCAGCCCCGCCGTCCAGTCGGCATCACGGGTCGGGTCCAGCAGCACCGCCGAGACGGCGGGGCGGCGGCGGCGGATCGTGGTGGCGACCTGGATCTCGACCTTCACGGCGGCGAACGGACCTGGCTGTGCGAATGGGGCGGCGGGGCGGATCGTTGCTACGGCGATGACCCGCCGCTGGCAAGCGCGATCATCCGCCCGAATTGACAGCGCCGCCCAGGCGCGCACCATCCGGGCCAGCGGATGCGGGGAAGGAAACGATCATGGAAACGCTGTCGGACATTCTGGAGACCACGGCCTTCGAGAAGGTCGCCGGAGGCTTCGTCTTCACCGAGGGCCCGCTGTGGCACCCGGACGGGTTCTTCTATTTCGTCGATGTGCGCGACAGCAAACTGTTCCGCATCACCCTGGGCAGCAGCCACTCGCTGGTGCGCGAGACCAAGGGCGGCAACGGCCTGACCTTCGACCTGCAGGGGCGGCTGATCAACTGCGAGGGCGATGGCCGCCGCGTCACCCGCACCGAGGCGGACGGCACCGTCGCCACGCTGATCGACCGCTTCGAGGGCAAGCGCCTGAACCGCCCGAACGACGTGATCTGCGCCTCTGACGGCAGCCTGTATTTCACCGACCCCTCGCTGCGGGTGCCGGTGGCGCAGCGAGAGGTCGAGAACGCGTCGATCTATCGCATCCGGCCCGACGGGTCGGTCGGCGTGCTGTGCCATTTCGAGTATCCGAACGGCCTGGCGCTGTCGCCCGACGAACGCACCCTGTATGTCGCGAACACGCGCTGGACACAGTACATCCACGCCATCGACCTCGATTCCGCCGGCACCATGGTCCGCCGCCGCATCTTCGCCGACATGTCGGCCGAGGGCACCAACGGCGTGCCCGACGGGATGAAGGTGGACCAGGCCGGGCGCCTGTTCTGCACCGGCACCGGCGGCACCTGGGTCTATGCCCCGGATGGGCGGCTGATCGGCATCATCGAGACGCCCGAGGTCTGCGCCAACATCGCCTTCGGCGGGCCCGACCTGCGCACGCTGATGTTCACGGCCAGCACATCCGTCTATACGCTGCGGGTCCGCACGCCCGGCATGGCGCATCCCTGGTACGCCCGGCGCTGAGCACAACAGGCGGAAGCACGCATGGGACGGGCCTTCTGTGCCGACTGCGCAAGCCTGTTCGACGTCCGCTTCCTGTGGGCCATCCTGGCCGCCGCCATGGCCGGGCTGGTGCGCGGCTTCTCGGGCTTTGGCGCCGCGCTGATCTTCATCCCGCTGGGCGGGGCGCTGTACGACCCCAAGGTCGCGGTGCTGATCCTGTGGGTGATCGACGCCGTCGCGACCGCCCCCTACCTGCCCTATCACATCCGGCGCGCCTACTGGCCCGAGGTGATCCCGTTGCTGATCGGCAGCGTGCTCGCGCTGCCGCTGGGCGTGTGGGTCCTGGTGCATGGCGATCCCGTGCCGCTGCGCTGGGCGGTGTGCGGCACCGTGCTGGTGTCCACCATCGCGCTGGCCAGCGGGTGGCGCTATCAGCGCCTGCCCTCGCCCGCCATGTCGCTGTCGGTGGGCGGCATCGCCGGGTTCAGCAACGGCGCCGTCGGCATCGGCGGCCCGCCCCTGGTCCTGTTCTGGCTGGGCGGACGGTCGAACAGCGCGCAGACGCGGTCGAACATCTTCGCCTATTTCGCCCTGTCCAGCGTCATCACGCTGGCCCTGTACCTGTGGCAGGGCATCTTCACCCTGCCGATCCTGGCGGTCGGGATCGCCCTGCTGCCCGCCTATGGCATCCCGCTGCTGCTGGGCGATCGGCTGTTCCGCCGCAGCACGGATACCTGGTTCCGCCGCATCGCCTTCTGGATCTGCGCGGCGGCGGCGGTGATGGGCCTGCCGCTGTGGCAATGACCGCGATCAGGTCCTGGACACGCCCCAGAACACCGGCGCCGGGCCCTTCAGCGGCGCGCTGATCTGCCTGCCCCACGCCGCGCGCGGCATGTACCGGCCCAGCGGGATGAACGGCACCTGGTCGACCGCGGCCAGATGGATCTCCCGCTCCAGCTTCGTCTGCTCCGCCGGGTCGGCGGTGTCGAGCCAGGTGGCATACGCCGACTCGATCCGGGGAATGTCGGGCCAGCCGATCCAGGCATCCTTGCCGTTGCCGCGCAGCAGAGACCCCAGCAGGGGATCGCGATATTCCGGCACGGGCGTGGTGCTGACGAACAGGGACCAGCCGCCCTTGTCCAGCGGCTCCCGGCTCGTGCGCCGTTGCAGGACGGTGCCCCAGTCCATCGCCTGGTCGTCGATGTTCAGCCCGGCCTTCTGCAGCGTGTCGGCCACGACCAGGGTGGCGGCGTTGTAGAACGGCTGGTCGGTGGTGTGCAGCAGCACCAGCCGTTCGCCTTTGTAGCCGGCCCCGGCGAACATCGCCCTCACCTGGTCCGGCGATCGGCGGGTGCTGATCGCCTCGATCCCGGCCTTGTCGACCTCGGGCTTGCCGGTGTTGAGGAAGCCCATCGGCGTGATCACGCCCTCGGGATCGCCGCCCATCATCGCGTCCATCACCTCCCGCTGATCGATCGCCGCCAGCAGGGCGCGGCGGAACCCGACATCGGCGGTCGGCGGGTTCAGATGGTTCGGGCGCAACTGGCTGATGAACCCCCATTGGTCCAGCCGCCCGACCGTGACGCCCGGCGCGCGGCGCAGCATCGCCAGCAGATCGGGCATCGGCATTTCCAGCCAGTCGACCTCGCCGGTCACCAGCGCGTTCGCCGCGGTGCCGGCATCGGGGATCATCAGCCATTCCACCCGGTCGACCAGCACGCGATGCCCACCGGCGGTGAAGCTGGCCGGTTCGTCGCGGGGCACGTATTCCTCGAACGGGACCAGCGCGGCATGGCTGCCGATCACATACTCGTTCGCCAGGAAGCGGAACGGGCCGCTGCCGATCGCCTCGGGCACCTGCTTGAACGGATCGGTGGCGGCCAGCCGAGCCGGCATGATCACGCAGGCGGTCTGGAATTTCGACAGCAGGGTCGGCAGATGCGGGAACGGCCGCGTCAGCCGGACGATGATGGTCCGGTCGTCCCGCGCCTCGATCGCATCCAGCCGAGAAGCCAGGGTCGCGCCACCGGGGTCGCGCTTGATCCAGCGGTTCATCGACGCGACGGCGTCGCGCGCCAGCACCTTTTCGCCGTCGTGGAACCACAGATTCGGCCGCAGGGTCATCACCCAGCGCTTGCCGTCATCCTCGATGGCATAGCCTTCCAGCATCTGCGGGCGCGGGTTCATGTGCTCGTCGCGCCCGAACAGCACGTCATAGATCATGAACCCGACATTGCGGGTGGTCATGGCACTGGTCCACATCGGGTCCAGGCTGGCCAGGCCCGATTGCGGCACGAACCGCAATACCTTCGGATCAGCCCCGATGGCCGGGCGCGCCAGGGATGCCGCCGCGGCGGCGGCCAGCAGAGAGCGTCGTTTCATGATGCGTCCTCTCGCAACTCCATGCCGGGGCCAGCATAGCGCCCGATGAAGCCGGCGTCAGAACCGCCGCGGTCTGCTATCACCGGGTGCGTGCAACCAAGGAACCCCCATGGCCTTCTGGCGGAAGCGGCGCATCGGCGTCATCGAACTGCATGGTGTCATCTCCCCTCGCGCCGGGGCGCTGAACGCGACCACCACCGCGCCGCTGATCCGCCGGGCATTCGCCGCCGCCGCGGGGCAGCCGGTG
>CAYZKM010000451.1:0-4480 GCA_964478525.1 uncultured Bifidobacterium sp. | reverse complement strand
GACGTAGCGGCGCAGGATCGGCGACAGGTAGGCGTCCACCACCGTGGTGTCACCGCGCGGCACCAGGCGCAACAGCGGGCTGACCTGGTGGCTGGCCGAGACCTGGCCGAACCCCGCCTCGCTTGCCAGTTCAACCAGACGCTGTTCATGGGCGGGATATTTCCATGCGTGCATCAGCACGATCGCGCAGGCATCGATGCCCTTGGCGCGGGCCTCGGCGAAGATGGCGCGGGCGGCGGCCTCGTCCAGCGGCGCGATCTCGGCCCCGTCAACACCGACCCTCCCGCCGACCTCCCTTACCTCCTCATACAGCATGCTCGGCAGGGTGACGGCCAGGTCGAACAGGCGCGGGCGGGCCTGGTTGCCGATGCGCAGCGCGTCGGCGAAACCCTTGTTGACGACCAGCAGCGTACGGTCGCCCTTGCGCTCCAGCAACGCATTGGTGGCGACCGTGGTGCCCATCTTCACAGCCTCGATCCGGCCCGGCGGAATGGCGCGGTCCAACGGAATGCCCAGGATGGTCTTGATGCCGGCGATGGCAGCGTCGCGGTAACGGCCGGGATTCTCGCTCAGCAGCTTGTGGGTCGACAGGCGCCCGTCAGGGTCGCGGGCCACGATGTCGGTGAATGTGCCACCACGGTCGATCCAGAACTGCCACTTTGCTTGCATCACGCGCCCCTGTCGATTGGTCGCATCTGGCGTGGTGGATTGCGGATGCGCAAGCCCCGAATTACCGTGCCGAGCCACTGGCGCAGCGCAGGGGCGGAAGGCGATCGGCTTTCGGCGTCATCAACGGGTCCTGGCGCGCGACAACGACTGATATCGTCTTCGACCGAGAGGCCACGTCATGTCAGCGACCACGCTTCCGAACAACACCCTGCTGGACAGCTATATCGCCATGACACCGGGATCGGCGGCGTTGTCCGTGAAGGCGAAGACGCTGCTGCCAAGCGGCTTGTCGCATGACAGCCGCCATTTCGATCCGCATCCGCTGTACGTCACCCGCGCGCTGGGCGCGATGAAGTGGGACGTCGACGACAACAGGTACGTCGATTATTTCGGCGGTCATGGCGCGCTGATCCTGGGCCACAACCACCCCGCGGTGATGGCGGCGGTACATGCCGCGCTGGATCGGGGCACGCATTTCGGCGCCTGCCACGAAGCCGAGATCCGCTGGGCGGAGCTGATCACGCAGATGGTGCCGTCCGCCGAGCGGGTGCGGTTCACCGCATCCGGCACCGAGGCGACGCTGATGGCGCTGCGCCTGGCGCGCGCCTGCACGGGCCGATCGAAGCTGGTGCGTTTCCGCGGGCATTTCCACGGCTGGCATGACCACATGACCAGCGGGCATACCAATCATTTCGACGGCACGGCGACCACCGGCGTGCTGAACGGCGTCTCGGACAACGTGCTGCTGTGCGATCCGAACGATGTGGCGGGGATCGGGCACATCTTCAACGACCACAAGGACATCGCCGCCGTCATCATCGAGCCCACCGGCGCGAATTTCGGCAAGATGCCGGTCCTGCCGTCATTCCTGCGGCTGCTGCGCGAATTGACGTCGCAGGCCGGCACGATCCTGATCTTCGACGAGGTCGTCACCGGCTTTCGCGTCTCGCCCGGCGGGGCGCAGCAGGTGCTGGGCATCACGCCGGATATGACGACGCTGGCGAAGATCCTGTCCGGCGGCCTGCCGGGCGGGGCGGTGGCCGGCAGGAAGGACATCCTGGACTGGCTGGATTTCCAGGACACCAGGGCGAAGGGGCGGGAGAAGATCGCCCATCCCGGCACGTTCAACGCCAACCCGGTCTCGGCCGCGGCAGGTGTGGCGACGCTGGAGATCCTGGCGACGACGGATGCCTGCGCGCGGGCCAATGCGTTCGGGGCCGCGGTGCGGCAGAAGATGAACGACGTGCTGGTCGAGGAAGGGGTGAAATGGGCCGTGCACGGGTCCTATTCGGGGATGCACATCTATACCAACCCCGATGGCGCGGACATCGACCCGCATGATTTCGATGCCGTGGCGGCCATCCCGAAGATGATCGACAAGCCGCGCGGCGAGGGCGTGACCGGGATGATCCGCATGGGTCTTCTGGTGCATGGCGTGGACATGAACTCCGGCCCGTCGGGCACGATCTCGGCGATGCATGGCGAGGAGGAGATGGGCGTGACGGTGGAAGCGTTCCGCGCGACGGTCCGGGCGTTGAAGCGGCAGGGGGCGGCCTGAGGCCTCATCGCCGACCAGCCGCCGATGCCTGGGCGGTCAATCCTCGCCGGCCACGACTTGGGGAGGCGCCCGCACCGCCGCCACCACGGCCTCCAGCACCGCACGGTGCACTTCCATTCCCATGCTGTCGATCGTCGGGGTGCGCCGGCGCGTCACCCCGTCCACCACCGGCCCATCGGCCACCATCGCCGCGATGATCGCCGCGTCCAGCGTCGGGTCCAGCGCGTCCAGCATCGCCGGGCGCCAGTCCTGACGCAGCACCGCGAGCGCGCCCAGCAGCGCATAGGCACCCCAGTGCGAGACGCCCGCCATCACCAGATGATCGGCCGGCGTCACGCAGGCGATCCGCGCCCCGTGCGCCACGTGCCTTGCGATCAGCCCGGGCGGCAGCGCGCCCATGCCGATCTCGTTCCCGCCATCGCCGATCGCGATCCGCCCCCATGGCCCGGCGACGAACACATCGTCCAGCGGCGCGACCGAGGCTCCGATATCCTGGCCGCGCATGTTCCGCATCCTGCCATCGGCGGTCCGGCCGGACCGTTCGATCGCCAGTGCCCAGCGCACCCCGCCCGCGTGCCAGCGATCGATCACCGGGCGCAGATCGTCATCCGGGGCGACGGCATCGACCGCCACGCCGTCCGCCCCCGCGGCACGCAGCGCGGCGGCGCAGGCGGACCGGCATGCGGTGTCGGTCAGCAGGCGCACCGGGGCGCCCACCCGGCGAAAGGCGCGCGCCAGCAGGGCCGCCCCACCGGGCCCATCGGTCTCGGCCGCGGGGATCTCGCCACCCGGCACGAAGAAGCCGGTCACCAGGCCGATCGCCGGCGCGCGGTCGCTGGCCAGAGCCGTCGCCGCCCCCCACAGCCCGCCTTCCGTCGCGGCCAGCAGCGGGCGGATATTGCGGCCGACATCGCGGTGGATCAGCGCCTCGATCCGATCCACGCGCGCCCGGTCGGCCAGGTTCGGCATCCGGCGGCTACAGCGCGGCCAGCCTGGCGTTGCGCAGATCGGTGATCAGCATGCAGCCGGGCGCGTGGGTGATGCAGAACGCGGGCTTCACCGCCGCGATCACCGCCTGGGGCGTGACGCCGCAGGCCCAGAACACCGGGATCTCGTCAGCGCCGATCGGCACGGGATCGCCATAGTCGGGCCGAGCGATGTCCTTGATGCCGATCATCTCCGGCAGGCCCAGATGCACCGGCGCGCCATGCACCGAGGGGAACCGCGACGTGATCTGCACGGCGCGGATCGCATCCGCCGGCTTCAGCGGTCGCATCGACACCACGAGCGGGCCGTGGAAGACGCCGGCCGGCACGCACGGAATGCTGGTGCGATACATCGGCACGTTGGTGTTGCAGGTGATGTGGCGCACATCGATCCCGTCCTCGACCAGCGCTTCCTCGAACGAGAACGAACAGCCGATCGCAAAACCCACCAGGTCGTTGCGCCAGACATGGCTGATATCGGCCGGTTCCTCCACCATCTCGCCGTTCCGCCATACGCGGTACAGCGGCAGGTCGGACCGCATGTCCAGGTCCTGCCCCAGGGTCGGGAAGCGGGGATCGCCGGTTTCCGACACCGCCAGCACCGGGCACGGCTTGGGGTTCGCCTGGGCGAAGCGCAGGAAATCGTTGGCCAGGTCCTTGGGCAGGATCACCAGGTTGGCCTGCACATTGCCCGGCGCCAGGCCGGCGGTCGGCCCCCGATAGGCGGCCGCGCGGATGCGATGGCGTTCCCGCACACCGGCGCTGCCACGGACATCGATCGTCGCGTCCATCTGCGTTCCCTTCTCTCCGCGGATTGCCGGCCCAGCATAGTCGAGCGCGGCGGTCGCGCGAACCGTCCTGATGCGGCCCGGCGTGAAAGCATGGCGCGTGCCGCCCGAGCGGGCGTCAATTCCGTTTTCCCGGCCGGAAAAACCCTCTAAGACGCGCGCTGGAAAGCAAAACTTGGATCGGGTTCGGCTTATGACCTTCAGCAATTCTCGACGCCTGCTCGCCGCGGCGGCCTTCGCGGCGACCTTCATCGCGGGGGCCGCGCAGGCCCAAACGCCGACGCCGGGCGGCACCGTGCGCATCTATCAGCGCGACAACCCCGCATCCGCCTCGATCCACGAGGAGGCGACCTATTCCACCAACGTCCCGTTCATGGCGGTGTTCAACAATCTGGTCCTGTTCGACCAGCACAAGCCGCAGAACAGCGAGGAGACGATCGTTCCCGAACTCGCGACGTCATGGGCGTGGAGCGCGGACA
>CAYZKM010000450.1:0-4483 GCA_964478525.1 uncultured Bifidobacterium sp. | reverse complement strand
CACTTGCTGGAACCGGCGGATATCGACGCGCTGGGGCGGATCGACATCCTGATGGTGCCGGTCGATGGCGCCTGGACCATGAGCCAGGCCGACGCCGCCGCGGTGATCGAGCAGGTACATCCCCGCCTGGTGATCCCGATGCACTTCTTCACCCGCGACGTGCTGGCGCGCTTCCTGGACCTGGTGAAAGCCGGACACGAGATCGACATCCGCGCCGACCCGGTGCTGGAGATCTCCCGCCTGACCCTGCCCGAACGCCCCACCGTGATCGCCCTGCCCGGCGGGTACTGATCCCGCTCAGACCGGGCGGATGTTCCACGGATACGGGCACGGGCCCTGCAGCAGCCCGGTGATCCGCTTGCGGAACACCGTGCGGACGAAGAACTGCCCCAGCGGGATCGTCGGCGCCTGCTCCATCGCCGCCACGCCGATCGCCTGCGCCAGACGTGTCTGCGACACCTCGTCCGGCGCAGTCAGCCAGTCCTGCACCATCGCCTCCAGCCGCGGGTCGTCCCACCAGCCGAACCAGCCCTTCGCCCCTTGCCCGCGCACCACCTGCGAGACCGCCGGATTGATCCAGCCGGACGCCGACCCGGTGGTGTGGAAGATGCTCCATCCGCCCTTGCCGACCGGTTCGCGCGACGTCCGCCGCTGCACCACCGTGCCCCAATCGGATTCCTGCAGATCGACATTCATTCCGATCTGCTTCAACAGATCCGCCGTCACCTGTCCCAGCGGCCCGATCAGGGGGAAATCGGTGGGGTTGATCACGACCACAGGCTGCCCGCCATAGCCGGCTTCCGCCAGCTTCCTGCGTGCCAGCGCGCGGTCGGCGGGCATCATCGCCGATCCCGCCGCCTCGGTCGCATAGGCGGTACCACACGGGAACAGCGACGGGCAGCGGCGCCACAATTCGGGATCGTCGCCCACCGCGGCGCGCATGTAGTCTTCCTGGTTCACCGCCGCCATCACCGCGCGCCTGATCCGCACATCATCGAACGGCGGGTGCAGGCAGTTGAAGCGCAGGATGCTGGTACGCCCGGACGGATCGGCGATCATGCTGGTCACGCCGGGATCCTTCAGCATCACCGCCAGCAGGTCGTTGAACGGGCGTTCCCACCAATCCGCCTCGCCCCGCTGGATCGCCGCCGCCGCGGTGCCGGGATCGGGGATCACGTTCCATTCCACCCGCGGGAAATGCGCGATCTTCGCCCCGGTCGCCCATTCCGGCGCCTCGGTCCGCGGGACATAGCCATCGAACCTGGCATAGGCCACGCGCGCGCCCGACACATACTCATCCGGCAGGAAACGATACGGGCCCGAGCCGACGACCTCGTTGATCGCCTTGTTGGGATCGGTGCGCGCCAGACGCTCCGGCATCACGAACGGCACCGACGCATCCGGCTTGGCCAGGGCGTCCAGCAGCAGCGGGAAAGGCCGCGTCAGCTTCAGCTCCATCGTGCGGTCGTCGGGCGCGTTCCACTCGGCCACGATCGCATCCAGGATCTGGCCCATCGCGTCGCGCTTGCACCAGCGCCGGATGCTGGCATTGGCATCGATCGCGCGCACCGGCGTGCCGTCATGGAACATCAGCCCCGGGCGCAGGCGGATACGCCAGGTGCGGCCATCGTCGGACACGGCATGCCCTTCGGCCATCTGCGGACGCGGCCGCATCCGGGCGTCGGCCGAATACAGCGTGTCATACACATAATAGCCGTGGTTGTTCGTCACCGTCGCCGTGGTCCAGATCGGGTCCAGCGACGAAAGGTTCGCCTGGGGAATGAACCGCAGCGTCTGGGTGCGGGCGGGCTGCGCGATGGCCGGCGCGGCCAGTGGCAGCAAGGCGGTGGCGGTAACGAAGGTCCGGCGTCGCATGGGTGGCCCCCGGCTGCTGTTGGCCCGCCGATTAAGCACGCGGCGGGCGGGAACGGAACCGGTCTTGCCGGTTGGCCGATCGTTGACGCACATCAACGCGCGCGCGAAGCCCCCATGGCATCCCCCATGGCATCCCCCGTGGCATCCAGCTACCGCGCGACCGGAGCATCCGCATGGACGTGACGACCCTGAGCTATGTGTTCGTCCTGCTCGTCGCCTTCCTCGGCTTCGACATGGCCGCCCGCCCGCCGGACGTCATCCTGGAAGCACAGGTCGTGGGCCAGGCGGACAGGACGACGCTGAACGTCGACGTTGCCACCGATGTGCTGCGCCAGGAGGTGCGGCGCATCTCCGCCACGCCGACGGTGATGACCACGCCCGTCTTCCGCGTCGGCCGGCTGGAGGGCGTGGGCATGAGCGTCGCCGAATATCTGCGCATGGAATCCGTCGCCTACGCGCTGCAGGCCCAGTTCGGCGCCCGGCCCGACCAGATCAAGATCACGCTGTTCAACGAAGCCGGCACCACCAAGGCGCTGGTCGCCGGCCTGGGCCAGCGCAGCATGGCGTCGTTCCAGCAAGAGATCGCGCTGGAACCGGGGGAGACGGTGCTGGGCCTGGTGCAACGGGCCTCGGTGATCGGGATGGCCCATGTCGATCCCTACATCACCGCGCTGAACGAGACGGTGGTCCATGCCGACGACAAGGATTTCTCCCACGCCCTGGCGATCATCGACTATGCGATGACGTCGCTGCCGCCGACGCCGCTGCATTTCGAGCGGTCGCTGCTGGAGAACCTGCGCGGCATCATCGCCCTGTTCGAGGGCGATGTGGAGGCGGCGCGCGACTGGTTCGACAAGGCCGAGGCCTCCTGCCCGGACGGCACGGTCGCGGATGCGGTGACCGCGTTGAACGGGGCCTTCACCGATCTGCAACTGGACCGCGACGCCGAGGGGGTGCGCCATCTGGAAGCGCTGCTGCGCGACAAGCCACCCACCGACAAGGTGCTGCTGGCGACGGCATACATGACCCTGGCGGCCGGCCGGCTGGGCACCGGCGACATCGCGGGGGCCGATCGGGCGATCATCGAGGCAGTGCGGGTGAACCCCGACAGTTCCAGCGCCCATGACCTGTGGGCGGATATCAGGCGCGAGCGCGGCGACACCGTCGGCGCCGACGCGCTGCACGCCAAGGCGCTGGAGAATTCGACGAAGTTCGAGAACTATGCCGAGATCGCCGCGCTGTGGTTCCGCCTGGCCTGGCGGGATCACCAGCCGGTGATGCGCAGCCCGTTCCACAACCCGGGCACACACAGCGTGACCCTGGCCCCGCATGCCGAGAAGGCGCCGCGGCGATAGCGCACCGGGGATCGTCAGCCGCCGTCGTGTCGGACCGGCAGGCGCAGCCCCAGCCGTTCCAGCCGCGGCAGGACCTCCTGCACGAAATACGGGATCTCGTTCAGGTAATCCACGAACGCCACCGTGCACCCGGCCAGGCCGGTCGCGCTCATGCGGGCCATTTCCTCGGCGACGTCGTCCGCGGACCCGACGAACGGGTACGATCCGGGATAGGCACCGTCGTATCTGAACTGCCCCGCGCGGGTGAAGCGGTTCTCGAACGGGCGGGCGATCTGGCGGTTGCCGCTGCCCACCGTCGCCCCACGGTTGCGCCGGTAGTACGCTTGGCCATCGGTGTCGGCCATCTCCTCGGCGAAGTAGTGGAAATACTCCTCGGCCTCCCTCCGCGTCGGGCGGCACACCACGTGCCCCATCGTGAACACCGCGATCGAGCGGTCGTGATGCGCCATGTGCTCGGCCACATCGGCCAGCATCGCCGGCACCTGGTCCAATTCCGTCACGTTCAGGAACAGCACATCCGCCGCGCGCGCCGCGAAGTCCCGCCCGCGCGGAGAGAACCCGGCCGACATCACCGGCGGCCAGGGGCGCTGGATCGACAGCGGATCGGTCTGGCAGCGCTTCAGGTCGAAGAAGTCGCCCTTGAAGTCGAACTCCGGCCCGCCCTCCAGCAGTTTCGACCACACCCGGAACCATTCCAGGCCGTGATCGTACCGGGTCTCGGGGTCGATGGTCACGCCGTGCAGGTCGAACTCCTCCTGGTTCCACCCGCATACGATGTTCAGCCCCGCCCGCCCGTGCGAGACATGGTCGATCGTCGCGATCGCCTTGGCGCCGAAGGCCGGCGTGATCAGCGGCACATGCACGGTGCAGAAGATCGCGATCCGCTTCGTCAGGGCACCCAGCGCGGCACCATGCGTCAGCGTTTCATACGACTTGCCGTAGACATTGGCCTTGCCCTGATATCCGCGCCATTTCGCGACCGGCAGGATGAACTCGATCCCGGCATCATCGGCGATCCGCGACATCGCCGCGATATCGTCCCAGTTCGCCCGCCAGCGCTCCGGCGCCAGGCTCATGGTCAGGCCACCATCGCAATTGGCGCTGAAGATGCCCAGCTTGAAACGGTTGGGGCCGAACAGCGGATTTTTCGCCCGGGTCTCGTGCATGGTCGTGGCTGCCTTGAACGCGTTGTCGGGCCGCCAGCCTAGAGCATGATCCCGCTGAGCGGAACCGTGGCAGCGGGTGAATCATAC
>CAYZKM010000449.1:0-4486 GCA_964478525.1 uncultured Bifidobacterium sp. | reverse complement strand
ACATGCCGAGAGATTACGTCGGGACCACCAGCCAGGTACGCTGATGTTCGCCGACCTCGATCATTTCAAGCCGGTCAACGACATGCTCGGGCATGAGGCCGGCGATCGCGTGCTGATGCGCACCGCGCAAATTTTGCGCACTCTTTTTCGCCCGACCGACCTCGTTGCCCGCCTCGGCGGGGACGAGTTCGCGGTCTGGCTGGACGGCGTCGACCACATGACCGCGGCCGAACGGGCCGAATATCTGCGCGAGGTCATCCCCCGCGAGATGGCCGAGGAGCTGGGACCCGATTCGCCGCGGATCGGCATGTCGATCGGCATCGCCAGCCGCCATCCCGGCGGCGACGAGCCGCTGGACAGCCTGATCCGGCGGGCGGACATGGCGATGTACGAGGTCAAGCGGAACGGCCGGGGACACTGGCGCGTGTCACTGGAGGTGCCATGCTGATCGAGGACGAGGCCACCCGCGTCCGGCTGGGTGGCAGTGCCTCGACCGCGGCGGATGTGCTGGCGGGGCTGGCGCGCGATCCCTCGGTGACCGTGCGGGCCGCGCTGGCGCTGAACCGGGCCGCCCCGCCCGAGGCGAATGCCGCCCTGGCCGCCGACCCCGACGAACGGGTGCGCGGGCTGCTGGCCCGCAAGCTGGCGGCATTGCTGCCATCCCTGCCCGACGGCGCGGCGGCGACGATCCGCCACCAGGTCTGGACCACGCTGACCCACCTGGTGCAGGACGAGGCGGAGCGCGTGCGCGCGGTGTTCGCCGATGAGCTGGAATCGGCGGCGGACGCGCCGCGGGAGCTGATCCTGCGGCTGGCCGGCGATGCCGCGGCGGCGGTCTACCAGCCCGCCATCCTGTGTTCCCCGGTGCTGACGCCCGAGGACCTGATCGGCCTGATCGTGCATGCCCCGGCCTCGGGCAAGGTCGCCTGCGTGGCGCGCCGCCCCGCACTGGACCCGGCCGTGTGCGACGCGATCACCGCCACCGCCAACGATGCCGCCATCCACGCCTTGCTCGAAAACCGCTCGGCGCGCATCCGCGAGGTCACGCTGGACCGGATCGCCGATCAGGCCAGGGCGCATCCCGCCTGGCAGGATGCGATGGTCCGCCGCCCGGCGCTGTCGCCAGGCGCGATGGCCACGCTGTCGGAAAGCATCGCCGGCCATCTGCTGCAGGTGCTGGCCAACCGAGCGGACCTGGACCCGGGGCTGGAGAAGCGGGTGCGGGCGCGCCTGACCGGCAAGCCGGCAGCCGCGCCCGAAGATGGCACCTCGGCCCGCCAGGCCGCGATCGACCGCGCCCGGGCGCTGGGCCGTGCGGGGCTGCTGAGCGAGACCGCCCTGCTGGAGGCGACACGGCAGGGCGATGCGCCGCTCGCCGCCGCCTTGCTGGCCGAGAAGGCGGCGGTGCCGATCGCGCTGATCGACCGCGCGGCGGCGCTGCGCAGCGCCAAGGGCCTGGTCAGCCTGGCCTGGAAGGCCGGGTTCTCGATGCGCGCCGCGGCGGCCGTGCAGACGACGCTGGCCGGGCTGGCGCCATCCGCCGCGCTGGCGGCGAGTGCGGATGGCGGGTTTCCGATGGCGCCCGAGGAGATGCGCTGGCAGATCGACTTCCTGGGTGCCGCGACCGGACCCGCCGCGGCACTGGTCAGCGGCGGATCAGCGTCCCCGGCCCGGCCTCGGTGAACAGTTCCAGCAGACAGGCATGCGGGACGCGCCCGTCCAGGATGACGGCGCCCTTGACGCCCCATTTCACCGCCTCGACACAGTTCTCGACCTTGGGGATCATGCCCCCGGTGATGGTGCCGTCGGCGACACGGGCTTCGACATCGGTCAGCGACAGTTCCGGGATCAGGGTCTTGTCCTTGTCCAGCACGCCTGGGACGTCGGTCAGCATCAGCAGCCGGGTCGCGTTCAGCGCGCCGGCGACGGCGGCGGCCACGGTGTCGGCGTTGATGTTATAGGTCTGGCCGTCGGCATCGACGCCGACCGGGGCGATCACCGGCACCAGCCCGCCGCCGGTCAAGGCGTGGATGACGCGCACATCGACATGCGCCGGTTCGCCGACGAAGCCGAGGTCGATCTCGGTCTCGGCGCCGGTCGCCGGGTCCTTCCTGGTGCGCCGGACCTTCTGGGCGCGGATCATGCCGCCATCCTTGCCGCAGATGCCGACCGCGAGGGCGCCGGCCTGCGTGATCAGGTTGGACACGTATTTGTTGACGGTGCCGGCCAGCACCATCTCCACCACCTCGACCGTGGCGGCGTCGGTGACGCGCAGGCCGTCGATGAAGGAGGACTTCACGTCCAGGCGCTTGAGCATGGCGTTGATCTGCGGCCCGCCGCCATGCACGACGACGGGGTTGATCCCGACCTGCTTCAGCAGCGCGATGTCGCGGCCGAATTCCAGGGCCAGGTGTTCCTCGCCCATGGCATGGCCACCGTATTTCACCACGACGGTGGCACCGGCATAGCGTCGCAGGAACGGCAGGGCCTGTGCGAGGACGCGTGCCCGTTCCGTCGCGGCGGCGGTATCCATGGGAGAGGGTTTGTCGGTCATGGGCGGGCGTGTAGGGCGGGCCACGCAGGGGGTCAAGCGGATACCCGCCTGGCGGACACCCGGCACGCCGGCGCGACACCGCGCCTGTTCACGCCGTTGGCGCGGCATATTCACGATCGTTTCGATTGCAGGATTTTCGACGATCCGTTAACAATCCGACATCAAAAATGGATCGGGGATACAGGATGTCATTCCGTGCCGTGGCGTTCACCGCCGCAATCGCCGCCACCGTGCCATTCGTCGCGCGGGCGGGGGTCGTCGCCGGTTTCAGTTTCGACAACGCGACCGGCTTCTACGACGGCGTCCTGCACGCGCAGACGGTCGATGCGTCATACCTGGGCGGCGGGGTAGCATCGGCAAGCTGGCGCACCGGCATCGATGGCGTCACCGACATCTTCCTGAACAGCAGCTTCGAAGGCAACCCGGGCAGCTTTTCCTCCTTCACCCGCTATTTCGGCATCAACGGCATCTACCCGAACAACTATCCGTCGCTGACGATGACCACCACCGCGGCGACCGTCGTCGACCAGGTCATCTACACCGCCGGGTCGAACCACAGCTTCCCCAACACGCAGTCCTATCGCGTCAGCCTGCAATGGGATTCCGGGTCCTCCGGCGCGTCGTGGACCACGCTGGGCAGCAACGTCGAAACCGGCGGCCAGCACCAGTTCATCATGACCGGCCCCGGCGAGCTGGCACCCGGCATCTACCAGTTCCGCTGGGTCGCCGATAATTTCAGCGCGAACCCGCAGGATACCGAGGCGGATTTCTACGCCCTGGACAATGTCACGCTGGTGGCGGAACCGGCGTCGGCCCTGCTGCTGGTCATCGGTGCCGCCGGAGTTGTCCGCGCGCGCGGGCGGCGGCGCTGACGCCTGGAGCATGATCACGCCGGGCGGAATCGTACCAGCGGGTGAATCATGCGATCAAATAACGAGATAGCGCGCGCTGACCGTTTCAGGCAGCCGGAAGGCGCGCTATCGCCGCACCACCGCCGGGTCCGCATCCCACGGACCCGGAAACAGTCCGCGATTGACCACATCTTCGGCGAACACCTGGTCCTGGCGCGGCCACTCCGCGCGCGGCAACTCGTAGGACACTTCCAGCCCGTTGCCGTCGGGATCGCGGAAATAAATCCCCAGCGAAATGCCGTGATCGACAATGGCGTCCACCTTCACGCCATTGTCCCGCAGCCGCCGATACGCCGAGCCCAGCGCGTCCAGGCTGTCGACCATCCAGGCCATGTGGTTCAACCCGACCTGCCCGCGCATCGGCCCCGGCGCATCCTCGCCCACCTGCATCAGCGCCACCTCGTGCGACTGGTCCAGATCGGCCGACATGAACGCCGCCCGCCCCGGCCGGTGGTGATAGGTGTGCAGCCCCAGCACCTTCTCGTACCAGTCGCGCGCGCGATCGGCATTGCGGACATAGATGTTGACGTGACCGAGATACATGCGTCGCTCCTCCGTCAAGGGGTGGTATCGTCGCGCGCCAGGAAATCCAGCACGCGGTCCATCGTCTCCTTCTTGGGGTAGATCGAAGCCAGCGCCCGCGCCCGGGTCAGCGGGTCGGACGCGAAGAACCGTTCATACAGCACCTGCCGGCTGCCGAAGGACGAGCACGCAATGTCCCACGCCAGGTGGAACAGCCTGACGCGATCGCGCGCCGCGGTCGAGTCAGTCGCCAGGTACTGCTCGATATGCCCGGCCAGCGGGCCTTTGAAATCGGCCGCGGTCGGCAGGATCATCAGGCTGGACGACCCCAGCAGCTGCAGGATCTCCACCATCCGCGGATAGGCGGTCATGAACAGGTTGCGGGTGGTCTCGGCGGGCAGGGATGCCGGGCACATCACGCCGAACTCGTTCATAGCCGCATCGGCCTCGGCGGCGCGCGTGCTCGCTTTCATCAGCTCGGCGTATAGGATCAGCTCGC
>CAYZKM010000448.1:0-4505 GCA_964478525.1 uncultured Bifidobacterium sp. | reverse complement strand
ACCCTTTAATGCTCGCGGTAAAGAACGCGCTCGACCCGACCAACGTGTTCAACCTGTTCGGCCTGATCCCGTTCGACCCCACGACCATTCCGATGTTCGGCTCGATGCTGCATCTGGGGGCGTGGCCGCTGATCATGGGCGTGACCATGTATCTGCAGCAGAAGCTGAACCCGCCGCCGCCGGACCCGGTGCAGGCCAAGCTGTTTCAGTTCATGCCCATCGTCTTCACCTTCATGCTGGCCGGCTTCCCCGCCGGACTCGTGATCTACTGGAGCTGGAACAACCTGCTCTCGATCGGACAACAATGGCTGATCATGCGACAGACCATGCTGGAGAACCGCAAGGCGAAGGCCTGACGGCCGAGGAGGCGGACGCGCTCGAAGCCGGGCGCAAGCTGTTCGCGGCCGAGTGCACCTTCTTCTTCGGTGCGCAGAAGCTGGAGCAGGTGCCGCCGCCGGCGGGGCCCGAGATCGCCTTCGCCGGCCGGTCCAACGTGGGCAAGTCGTCGCTGCTGAACGCGCTGACCGGGCGCAAGGCGCTGGCGCGTGCCTCGTCCGATCCCGGGCGGACCCGGCAGCTGAACTTCTTCGACCTCGGCGGACGGCTGACCCTGGTGGACATGCCGGGCTATGGCTATGCGCGGGCGTCGAAGGACATCAAGGCCGACTGGCAGGGCATGATGTTCGACTATCTGCGCGGCCGCCCGACGCTGCGCCGGGTGCTGCTGCTGCTGGATTCGCGGATCGAGATCAAGCCGGCCGATATCGCGGTGATGGACCTGCTGGATCGCGCCGCCGTCACCTATCAGCTGGTGATGACCAAGGCGGACGGGCTGAAGCCGCCGGCCCTGGCGCGCAAGCTGGCCGAGGTGACGAAGCTGGCCCGCGCCCATCCCGCCGCGCACATGGATGTGATCGTGACCAGTGCCGAAACCGGCCTGGGCATCCCCGCGCTGCGGGCGGAGCTGACCCGCCTGGCCGGGTAGGGCGGCTGGCTCCGCGGGGCGTGCGCTGCTACCAAGGGGGTTCGCCGGTCCCGCGCCGCAGACCGGCCGGGAGCGCCCAGATGACCAAGCCGCCACGCCATGTGCCGCCGCAACCCGGGACCGGGACGAAGGCCGGGACAAAGACCGGGGCGAAAGCCCGTGCGTCCGGACGCGCCGGCGCGGCCCCGGCGCAATCGCACGAGGCGCCGCTGCGCCGGCTGTGCGACAAGATCCTGGACGCGTTCTTCCTCGATGACGGCAACGTCGCGGCCCATCACCGCATCGCCGGCCAGGCTGCCGGCCCGTATCGTGACATCGACACGATCGACATGATCGGCCCCCCGGCCGGGGCCGTCACCATCGGCATGCATCCGGGATCACCGGTGCTGACCCTGACCGTGCGGGCCGAGCGGTTCGAGGCGACGGTGAGTGGCGGCTATGATTTCGGGGATGGTGCGGCGAAGGACCTGCGCGTCATCGCGTTCGCGGGGGACGCCAGGCACGCCGAAAGCCTGCTGACCATGTGGATCGAGGAGATGGACGCCCAGGACGATGCCTGGGTTCTGGACGGCGATGATGCGTTCGACGGCATGGACGACGACGCCGGCGACGATGACGGCACCGACGTGGACGGCGCATTCGACGACGACGACTCCCCGTTCGGGGACGCCGCCGATCCCGGCGCGCCGCCGCCGCCCTCGGATGCCGATATCGCCCTGGTCGGACGGCTCGCCAAGGCCGTGGCGCGGGAGATGCGGCGCAGGAAGCCCGACATGATGGCGCATCACGACGGCCTGCTGGCGCTGGAGGGTGCGCCGCAGACGCTGTGGCCGATCCTGGACGGGCTGGTTGCCGCCTGCCAGGCGCGCAAGCGCGACGATGCGCTGATCGATGCCTGGCGGTTGCTGCTGGACAGCCAGCTGACGCTGATCCGCTATCGGATCGAGCGCGGCTGGCCCTGGGCGCAATCCATGGTCGATGCGTTCCTGCAGCGCCTGATCGCGGTGGGTTCGGCCGCGGTCCTGACGCCCGACGATTTCGCCATGCTGTGCCGGTCATTGGGAGAGGCGCGGATCAGGCTGTCGCAGGAAACCCGTGTCGAGCTGGCCGAGGCGGGGCTGGTCTTCCCAGACGAGCCCTCGGTCGAGGACATGCGCGGGATGATGGCCGAGGTGCTGGTGGACCTGGCCGAGGGGACGGACGATCCGTTCGAGGTGGCGCATGGCATGGGCGAGGCGCTGCAGGTCATGCCCACCGAGATGCGCTGCTTCATGGCGCATGAATTCGCCCTGTCCGCACATCGCGTGCTGCGCGAGACCGTGCCGCTGATGCTGCTGGAGGACGACCAGGACGTGCGCCGAGCGGCGGCGGCGGCGCTGGAACAGATCGCGGTGCCCGAGACGATGTCGCCCGTCATGCTGCGGCGCATGATCGCCATCCGCAACTGGCTGCCGCAGGCGGACCGCGCCGCGGCCGACCAGGCCATCCGCAAGGCGCGCACCAGGGGCGTGGAATGCGCGCCCTGGCCGCCGGCTGCTGATCTGGATGTGTATGCCTCGGTGATCGACGGTTCGGGCGCGCAGCATCTGCTGCTGGCGGCGCGCGGAAGGAAGGGCGGCCTGCTGGTCGGGCTGCTGCTGAAGCGGGACGGCGGGGTCTCGGACGCCTGGCTGACCGCGGACGCATCGTCGGCGCAGATCAGGTATGCCCTGGACAGCGTCGGCGCCGGCGGATCGACGCTGCGCGTGGAGCGGTCCTATCTGGACGCGGCGGTGCAGCACGCGATCGCCGTCGGCGTGCAGGATGGCGGCATGCCGCCGCATCGCGGCCTGCTGGCCTGTGCCGAGGTCTTCGGCGGCAGCGCCTGGCAGGACCGGCGGCTGGACATCGCGGCCGAGACCGCGCGCCGCTTCCTGGCCTTGCCCGAGGACGCGCGGTCGGCCGATGCCATCGAGGCGTCGCTGAAGCGCAGCGGCCGCTGGATCGACTATGAGTTCGCGCAGTCCTGGTTCCTGGACGATGCCGCCGCGCGCGCCATCGCCACCCGCGCGCGCCTGCCCCGTGGCCAGAAGGTCGATCAGGTGCTGCGCCAGGTCATGCCGGACCGGGTTTCCGAGTGGATCGAGCGGTTCCTGCTGCTGGGGCTGCGCGCGGCGGCGGCCGAGGACAAGGTGGAGCGGGCGCGTGCCGGTGATTTCATCGTGCTCGCCCACGCGCTGCTGCGTGAACGCCCGGTGTCGGATGTGCCGCTGATGGTGGGCATCGCCGAGACCACCGTGGACGCCGCCATGGCCGGGCCGCACGGACGCTGAACCCGGACACCGCGGCGGCACCTTCGCTGCTTGACCGGGTGGCGCGTGGCCTGAACACTGCGGGCAACGAGACATCACCCGGAGGAAACGACATGGCCGCACGTACGGGCCAGGATTATCTGAGCGGCCTGCGCGCGCAGGAGCGCGAGATCTGGATGTGCGGCGAACGGGTCGGGGATGTCACGACCCATCCGGGCCTGGCGAACGGGGCGCGGGCGATCGCCTCGCTGTACGATCTGCAATGCGACCCGCAATTCCGCGACCAGATGACCTTCGCCGCCCCCGGCACCGGCGAACGGCTGGGCCTGTCGTTCATCATCCCGCGCACGCAGCAGGACCTGGAGGACCGGCGGGTGATGATGCTGAACTGGGCGCGCACCACCTGCGGCATGATGGGCCGGTCACCGGACTTCATGAACGTGACCTTCGCGGCATGGGCGGGGGCGGCGGATTATTTCGGCCGCGGGCGGGCGGAATTCGCCGACAACATGCGCCGCTACCACGATCATATCAGCCGCAACGACCTGGTGCTGACGCATTCGCTGATCAACCTGCAGCGCAGCCGCGACGTGTCGGGCATGTTCAACCTGCAGGAAGGCACTGCGCTGCAGGTGGTGAAGGAGACTTCGGCCGGCATCGTGGTGCGCGGCGCGCGTGTCCTTGCCACGCTGGGTCCGCTGGCCGACGAGATCGCCGTCTACTCGCCGCGCCTGGCGCAGCACCGCGAGGCACACAGCCCGTTCGCGCTGAGCTTCGCGCTGCCCTGCGGCGCGCCGGGCCTGCGCTTCCTGTGCCGCGACACGTTCGACTATGGCCGGTCCCATTTCGATCATCCGCTGGGCTCGCGGTTCGAGGAGATGGACAGCATCGTCTTCTTCGACGACGTGCTGGTGCCGTGGGACCGTGTGTTCATCTATGGCGATGTCGGGCTGCTGAACGGCACGGCGCAGGAGACGAAGTCGTCGGCGCAGACCTCGCACCAGGGCGCGGCGAAGAACCTGGCGAAGTGCGAGCTGGTGCTGGGCGTGGCGCTGCTGGTGACCGAGACGCTGGGCAGCGCGCATCTGCCGCACTCGGACGAGCGGATCGGCGAGCTGATCATGTACACCGAGCTGATGAAAGCGTGCATGCGCGCCGCCGAGGCCGATGCGGCGATGAACGAGTTCGGCGTGATGTGCCCGGCATCCCTGCCCGCCGAGACCACCCGC